>NZ_JBHXQY010000012.1:7722-88099 GCF_042716955.1 Nocardiopsis sp. NPDC058631
GCCCGGTGCTCCCCGCGCACGCGGGGATGGTCCCTGGAAGGACTCGCCCTGGACCTGCGAGTGCGGGTGCTCCCCGCGCACGCGGGGATGGTCCCAGCCGTTTGACGGGGTCGGGCCGCCCGGCCCGGTGCTCCCCGCGCACGCGGGGATGGTCCCTGGAAGGACTCGCCCTGGACCTGCGAGTGCGGGTGCTCCCCGCGCACGCGGGGATGGTCCCCGAGGCTTCCCGGGCGGGGGAAGTGGCCGGAAGTGCTCCCCGCGCACGCGGGGATGGTCCCCGGCTGTCCGGGGTCACCGGCGAACGGGTGTCGAACACCAGCTTGTGCTCCCCGCGCACGCGGGGATGGTCCCAGGTAGAGGGTCTCGGTGCTCATCGGGTGGTGGTGCTCCCCGCGCACGCGGGGATGGTCCCTGGTTGATGTAATTCCAGATCTGTGCATAGTCGTGCTCCCCGCGCATGCGGGGATGGGTCGCAGCTTCCGGGCCGGGGGAAGCTTCTGCTGGCTGGTCGCCGGATTGTTCTTCCTACAGGCCGTGTTCGCGTTTGGCCGCAGCGATGAGGCCGACCAGCGCGTCAGCGGTGTCCGCTTGCACCAGGACGTCGCCGGGGTGCTGTGCCCACAGGCCGTCCAGGTGGGTGACGGGGACGTTGCGGTGCAAGAACCCGACATACCAGCCGGGGTTGGTCTGCTCGATCCGCTCCAGGGCTTGAAGGTCGGCGCGCACCCGGCCGAGGTCCAGGACGCGCAGGGTGGTGGGGGTGTTCTCCCAGGGGCGTTGGAAACTCACCGCCGGGTGGCCGTTGTCCTCGGTGGGGGTGATCTGCCAGGTCATCGGCGCTCCTGTGCGCGTCTGGGCGGGGCCGGTCCGGGGAAGTACGACCGGCCCCGAGAGGGTGGGGCCCGGGTCCGGTACAGGCGGGTACCGGCCCCGGGCGTGGTGCGGCGCGGCAACCCCCCGGGGTCAGGGAACGGGGGAGGGTGCGTCATCGCCGCACCGACCGCCGGGTCCAGGCCCGGCGGGGTCTTTTCAGGGGGAGCGGCCAGCGGCGACCCGGCGGGTCACGTACCGCATGTGCTGGGACAGCTGGTCGGGGTGTGGGTGTCGGAGCGGGGTCACGGTGGCGGGGCCCAGGTAGAACGCCACCCACGCGCGTAGGGAGTAGGACCACATCACCCACCAGTGCGGGGCGTGCTGGAGGGTGAGGGCGTCGGCGGTCTCCTGCTGGGCCCGGTCGTGCTCGGGGTTCCACTTCACGGGTTCTCCACCACCGCGCGGATGGTGAGGGGCCCCATAGCGGTGCCCTTCCACTCCCAATCCCACTCCCAGTACACGGCCAGGTGATCGACCAGGTGCAGACCCGGCAGGGGGGCCTGGCGTGGGTCACCCAACCGGGGGTAGGGGATGGCGGTGTCCCTGCGGGGGCCGTTGTCGGTGACGGCGATGCCGATGAGGAACGGGTTGACATCGACCACGACCCGCACGGTTCCGCCGGGGTCCCCCGAGCGAGTGTGCTTGTGGGCGTTCGAGGCGAGCGCTTCGGCCACCAACGCCACCGGTTTCGCGGCCCGGCGGGGGATCTTGGCCCGCACCCAGTTCGACAGGGCGGTGTACTCGCGTTCGTGGCCGAGGACGATGCCGTGCTTGTTCGGCTGGTCGAACCCGATCCGGTGCGGGTACGGGACGCCGGCCTCAGGGTCGGGGTCTGGTTTCGGTGCCGTGGTGCCGGTAGTCTGCATTCGTCTCACCTCGTGTCTTTGCGGGACAGGTGGGGCTTTTGCCTCGGAGGTCGTTGCCCGCGACCACCGAGGCTCTCTTTTTGCCCGAGGTGGCCGCCCCTTTCGCATCCCTAATCGAGAGGGGCGCCACGTGCCGGTTGGGCGTTGAGCCCTTCCGGGGCTACACGATTACATGCCTGTGAGGGCTCACTGAAGAGCGCGAACCAAGCTTCTTACCTTTGTCGTTGACGTGTATTTTTTTGTCGTATTCTGTCGTCAAGAACTGCCTGGTTGTGATTTGCTTAAGACATGACAGAGGCCATGGAAAAGGACATATCGGATGTTCGCATGGGTCGGGCCCTCTCCCGCTACCGCAAAGGCACTGGCCTGACGCAGGAGCAACTAGCCCGGAGGCTGAAGATCAGCAAGGGGCTGGTCTCTCTCTTTGAGCTGGGGAAACGCAAAGTGTCAGCACCCCTCATCGCGGAGCTTGACAAGCATCTCCGCGCCGAGGGGCGACTCATCCGCGTCCACAAGGACCTGTACGCCCCAGATGAAGTTGACTGGTTGGGTCAACTCGCGCAACACCAGATGGAAGCGGAGCTGATCCGGGAGTATCAGCGGCTTCACGTACCAGGAAACCTACAGAGCCCCAGCTACGCCGCCGCGATCATCTCGTCGGGTGCGCCATGGTTCCCGCCGGACGAGGTGGACGAGAGGGTCGGAACAAGGAGGGAGCGAGCGCAGCGCTTACTCGAATGCCCTACCCCGCACTACCACGTCGTGTTGGATGATGCGGCGGTGCGTCGACCTCTGGCGAAACCCGAGGTGATGCGGGAGCAGTGCGCAACCCTGCTGGAAAAGCTCGAATCAGGGCGGGTCCTACTCCAGATGTACGAATGGGGCCAATACCCTCACCCTGGCGTTGATGGTTCGTTCGCGCTCATTGCGGCGCCGGCGGCGCCTGAAGTTCTCCACGTCGAATCGGTGTTGCGCGGACAGACCTCCGACGATCCGTCAACAGTGCGTCGATATGGCATGCTGTTCAGCAGATTGCAGGCCGCTGCCCGGACCCCGGCTGCTTCGGCGGACCTGCTTCGACGGTTGATTGAGGAGTACACGGTATGACGAACTCGTACCTGGACAGTGACGGCGCGTGGCACAAGTCGTCCTACAGCTCTGGGTCGCAGAACTGTGTGGAGGCCTTGGAGGGGGAGAGGGTCTTGGTCCGCGATACCCAGAACCGCGGGCACGGTCACATCGACTTCACCACTGATGCCTGGAGTGCAGTTCTCCGGGTTCTGTAGCACGCGAGTGCGCAGAACCGGCCCCTCGCCATCCGTATTGGCGAGGGGCCGGTTCTCGTGGTTCTGCGGATTCAGGCTACCCCGGGGTGCGACCTGCCACCAGGACCAAAGCCACGAGCATCTACCGCGCGCCCAGGTGCTCCGCCCACGCGGTGGCCGCCGCAGACAGTTCCCGCAGCCACCCTTCCTTGGGGTGCGACCGAGCGATCTCCACGTACTTGCGAGCGTTCACCGCAGAGCACACCTGCCGCGCCCGGACCGACGCAACCCTCCATGCCTTCAACTCGGACACCCAACTCAAAGCCGATGCAGGTGTGTGCCCAGCAGAGACCAGCTGCACGCCGAGCATGGTCGGCATCAGCGCCGCAGAGGCCCGGGTTGGCCACTCCCAGTCGACCACCCACCCACGCCCGCTCCCATCCAGCAGGATGTTCCGGCCGTGCATGTCGGTGTGGGTCAGGGCATCTCCGCGCAGGTAGGGAAGATCCTGCTGGTCCGCGAACTGGTCCCAACGGGTGTCCTCCCACTCTTCCGCCACGGCGGGCAGCCCCACCGTGTAGATGCGGTCGACCGCCGACATTGCCGGGCCCAGGTCCGGGGAACCCGGGGTGAGGTCGGTTGGGCGAGCATCCAGGGCCTCGACCACGGTCACGAGCCAACCATGGTCCTCGATGTGGAAGAGGAACCTGGGCGCCACCCCTTCCAGGTGAGGACCGATCGCGGCTTCGCGTCGAGTCGCCTTCCGGTTTCTCCCGGCCTTGTTCGGAGCGGCCTTGACGAACACGCGTTCACCCTGACTGTGTTCGACGATCGCGGTGGTGGCACCCCCGTACCCGCCCGTAGCGGGCTTGATGACGAGGTCTGTTCCCAGACGGGGTTCGAGCAGAGCGATGATGTCGCGGTCCATGGTCATTTCCTGGGCGGGCACCAGCTCAACGGGCCGGGCCGGCATTCGTTATCGGGTGCGCATTCAATGGTGACGTGGCCGTCGTCGTCCTCGTCGTTGTCCTTCTTCCCGGCCAGGATCTCAGAGCGGGCCTGAGCCATGTCCGGGCCGGTCAGGATATCGGCCAGCCCTTCGGCGTGGACGCTTCCTGTGGACATCCAGGTGGTGAACACGCACGGGGACACGGTGCCGTCCGGTGAGACCGACGCCCGGTTGTCTCCGCACGCCCCGCACAGGCCGGAGCAGTCGGGTTCTCGGCCTTGGGCTGCGCGCCCGTAGGGGCGGACGTGGTCGATGCCGATGCGGGTCACGCCGAGGGCTTCGAGTTCGGCCCGGGTCTCCTCCACCCCGTCCCCGTGGGTGGTGATGATGCTCGCCCGGGTGGGGATGCCCAGGGCCAGGGCTTTGACGAGGTTGCGGCGGGTGTGCCGGTGGGAGGCGGCCCGGCCGGTCATGGCGTTGTGTCGGGCGGGGTCGGCCGAGTAGTAGGAGGTGGCGAGCGACATGCCGGGGCGTTGGAGGAGTTCCCACCACGTGTCGGTGACGTGCACGAGGTTGGAATACACCTCGGCCGACATCCCGGAGTTCAGGGCGTGGGCTGCGATGGCCAGCGCGTCGGGGTGCAGGGTGGGTTCGCCTCCGATGAGCTGGAGGTGGCGGACCCCGGTGTCGGCGGCCTGGTCGATGGTGCGCATCCAGTCGGTGCGGGTCATGGTGCCGTGCCCGCCGGTGGGGCCGGAGTTGTTGTAGCAGTGGGCGCATTCGAGCTGGCATTGGCGGGTGAGGTCGAGCCAGATCATGCCGGGGGCGGTGGTTGGCCGTTCGGGGGTGATGGTCACGCGGCCTCGCTTCGGGAGGTGGTGGCTGTTCCATCGGGCCCAGGGGCCCACCACGGAAAGTAACCCCGCGACGCCGCTCCCACACCGGGTTGGCTGGAACCGGCCACCCGCACGAACGGCCGCCCCCACCCCGGGTCGTGGGGTGGAGGCGGCCGGCAGCGGGTTCTGCACGGGCGGCAACGGGACCGAACCGTCCCCGACCTGGCGCCGGGCAGGTGGTTGTCTGCGCGCCTCCGTGGCGGCCACGAACGCGTCGATCTCCTCGCCCGGCCCGGTCGTGCGGGGGCCTCGGGTAGGACTTGTGTGGCGAGCGCTCTCACCTGGTGCGACGCGACAAGATGCCGGAGTGCTGTCCGCGCCCGGCCTCTGCGGGAGTGAGCGGCAGCCCGACCGGAGCACCGATTCCAGTACCGGTATAGTATGGCCGGTATAGTTATCCGTTGCGTGAGAGGGGCGCCGCATGATCGAGATCCTGAAACCCGCCGAACTGGCCCGAGCCAAGGACACAGGCGCCCTGGTCGCCGACATCCTGCAGACACTGAAGGGCCGGAGCACGGTCGGCACGAACCTCCTGGACATCGACCGGTGGGCCGCGGCCATGATCACCGACGCCGGAGCGCAGTCCTGCTACGTCGACTACGAGCCCTCGTTCGGCCGTGGGCCGTTCGGCCACTACGTCTGCACGGCCGTCAACGACGCCGTGCTCCACGGACTGCCGCACGACTACACGCTCGCCGACGGCGACCTGCTGACACTCGACCTCGCCGTCTCCCTGGGCGGAGTCGCCGCGGACTCCGCCATCAGCTTCGTCGTGGGCGAAACGAAGCCCCCGGAGAGCCTCGCGATGATCAGCACGACCGAGCGCGCGTTGAGCGCGGGGATCGCCGCCGCCGGACCCGGGGCCCGCATCGGCGACATCTCCCACGCCATCGGCGCGGTTCTCAGCGAGGCGGGGTACCCGATCAACACCGAGTACGGAGGCCACGGCATCGGATCGACGATGCACCAGGACCCGCACATCGCCAACACCGGACGGCCCGGACGCGGGTACAAACTGCGTCCCGGACTGCTGCTCGCACTGGAGCCGTGGATCATGGCAGACACCGCCGAACTCGTCACCGACGCCGACGGGTGGACGCTCCGCAGCGCGACGGGCTGCCGGACGGCGCACAGTGAGCACACGATCGCCATCACCGGCGACGGAGCCGAAATCCTCACCCTGCCGAAGCAGGCGCACGCGTGAGGTCGCGGCCCGCTCCCAGGGGCCCCGGCCCGCGGTGTGAGGCGGGCCGACCGCCCCGGGCCGGTCAGAACACCGGGGCCACCACACCGTCCGGGTCGGCGGCCTCGCACTCGGCGCAGTCGCAGTAGTTCGTCATCGATATGGACCGGCACCGGGTGCAGATCTTGCGCTTGGCGCCGGGCGCGTCGTGCTTCCAGTCGTGGTGCCCGCGCCGACAGATCCCGGAGGGGCGCAGAGCGGTGTCGTCACGCGATGAGTCCATGGCAGAACCGTAGCCCCGCCGGACAACCGGGGCCAGGGCCACCGGTCCTCCCCGGTGGAGGCGTTCCTGGGCACTCCGGACGTTCCGGGCGCCGGCCGACGACCCTGAAGCTTCGGGGCCGGGCCCGGACAGGCCGAAGCCCGGTACCGCCGCGCGACGGCACCGGGCTCCGGTAGACCGACCTGGAGGGGTCAGGCGTCCAGGTCGGTGGCCAGCATCTCCACCAGCTCGTCCAGGACCTTGTCGGCGGTCTCGGACTCCTCGGCGGCGAGGGTCACGGTCTCGCCGTGCTTCACGCCCAGGGCCATCACCCCGAGCACGCTGCGCGCGTCCACAGGGTCGCCGCCCTCGCGGGCGACGGTGACGGGCAGGCCGGACGCGTTGACGGCCTGGACGAACAGGGAGGCCGGTCGTGCGTGCAGGCCGAGAGGCGAGCCGATGGCCACGGTGCGCTGGGGCATGTCAGTCCTCGGGGAGTAGTCGTCGGCCGGGAGGGAACCCGGCCCGGTTCACAGCTTCGCAATGTCAGAGCTTGTCGACCGACCACCGGGGGTCGGGGTCGGGTACCACGGTGATCGCGTCGGCGCCCACGTCCTCGGGGGAGGGGACCGTGGTTCCGGGAAGGGACACCGCGGCGGTCCCCCACGCGACGGCGTGCCGCAGCCGCTCGACGGGGGAGTCGCCCGAGCCCAGGAACCCGGCGAGGGAGCAGTCGCCCGCGCCCACCGTGCTGCGCGTGCGGACCTCGGGTCCGTGCGCCCACCAGGTGTGCTCGGAGTCGACGAGTATCGCACCGTGCCCGCCCAGTGTCACCAGGGCCGAGCGGTTGCCCCATCCGAGGACCTCACGCGCGGCCTCGACGACCTCCCCGACGGTCGGCAGGTCCCGGCCGATGAGCTCGGCCAGCTCCTCGTGGTTGGGTTTGAGCAGCGACACCGTCCCGGCGCGGGCCGCAGCCTCCAGGGGCTTGCCCGAGGTGTCCAGGGCGAGTGACACCCCGTAGGAGGCGGCGAGCTCGGCGACGCGCACGTACAGGTCCTCGGGCGCCCCGGCGGGGAGGCTGCCGCTGGCGACCACCCACTCGGGTCCCCCGGCCAGCTCGTTCTCCAGGGCGGCCAGGAGGGCGTCGGTCTCCTCGGGGGTCAGGGTGGGGCCCGGGGCGTTGAGCTTGGTGGTGGTGCCGTCGGCCTCCGTGACGGCGACGTTGGCGCGGGTCTCCCCCGCGATGGGGACGGTGACGCACGGCAGGTCGCCGAGGAGGGTGACGAGTTCGGCGCCGCCGCCCCCGCCGACAGGGAGGACGGCCTTCGTGGGGACGCCCGCCCGGCGCAGGGCCCGTGCGACGTTGACGCCCTTGCCGCCGGCCTGCGCGCGGGTGTCGGACACCCGCAGGACTTCGCCCCGTACGAGGTGGTCGACCTCCAGGGTGTGGTCCACGCTCGGATTGGGGGTGAGGGTGAGGATCATCGGTTCTCTCTTCGAGGTGTCCGTGCCCAGCCCGGCCCGGATGTGGGACTGCTTTTGATTATGTGTGTTTGTCTGTGTATGTCAACACTATTGTGTCTGGGTTTCCGGTTCCGCTCTGGGGGGTGGGGTCCGATGTGTGGTTGGCGGGTCCGGGTGTCTGTGGTGCCGCTCAGATGTTCTCCGCCCTCGTTTCCTGGTCATGCCGGTCGACTGAGGCGTGCGGAGCATGGGTCTTCGGCGGGATTGCTGCGATATTGGGAGGGGGTACCCCTTGTGTGTCCCAGGCAACACGATTAAACTCACCGAAAACCACACCGAAACACAGGTGATCCAACATGTACGCGGAAGAGCGCCAGAAGGTGATCCTCGAACGCGCCCGCCGTGACGGCCGGGTCGACGTGACGGGGCTCGCCGCGGAGTTCGACGTGACCTACGAGACCATCCGGCGCGACCTCACGGCGCTGGAGCGCCACGGTGTGCTGCGCAGGGTCCACGGTGGCGCGATCCCCGTCGAGCGGCTGGGCTTCGAGCCCACCCTCAACGTGCGCGACTCCGTCATGACAGAGGAGAAGGAGCGCATCGCCAAGGCCGCTCTGGCCGAACTCCCCGACGAGGGCGCGATCCTGCTCGACGCGGGGTCCACCACGGGACGCCTCGCCGAGCAGCTGCCCGCCGACCGGGAGCTCACCGTCGTCACCAACTCCCTGTCCATAGCGCTCACGCTCACACCGCGTACCAACATCAACCTCATGCTTCTCGGCGGGCGCCTGCGCACGAGGACCCAGGCCACGGTCGACGCCTGGGCTCTGAGGGCGCTCGCCGAGTCCTACGTGGACGTGGCCTTCATCGCCAGCAACGGCGTCTCCGTCGAACGCGGGCTCACCACCCCCGACCCCGCCGAGGCAGAGGTCAAGCGGGCCATGATCGCGTCCGCGCGACGCTCCGTCCTCCTTGCCGACCACACGAAGGTCGGCAACGACCACTTCGCCCGCTTCGCCGCGGTCGAGGACCTCGATCTGGTCATCACCGATACCGGGCTCGCAACCGGGCTCGCCGAAGAACTGGAGGCCTCCGGACCCCGCGTCCAGGTGGTCTGACCAGACCGGGTGCCCGGAGCAGCGGGAGGGACGACGGTTCGCCGTCCTGAACCGACCGCCCCACCCCTCCCGGGTGCCCCACCCGTCACTTTCTCCCCATATCGGCGCGGCAGATCGCCCGTCGTACCTCCCAGGAGGTCCCCCATGTCCACACAGCAGAGCAGCAGACTCACGACGGTGCGTTCCGCCGTCCAACGCTTCGGCGGGTCGCTCTCCAGCATGGTGATGCCCAACATCGGCGCGTTCATCGCCTGGGGCATCATCACCGCCCTGTTCATTCCCGACGGCTGGCTGCCCAACGAGTACCTGGCCCAGCTCGTCGACCCGATGATCAAGTTCCTGCTTCCGCTGCTGATCGCCTACACCGGCGGAAGCCTGGTGTACGGGCAGCGAGGCGGCGTCGTCGGCGCGGCCGCCACCATGGGTGTGATCGTCTCCGCGGACATCCCCATGTTCCTGGGCGCCATGGCCATGGGCCCGCTCGCCGCCTACCTGATGAAGCACTTCGACCGTGTCGTCCAGCCGCGCATCAAGACCGGCTTCGAGATGCTGGTCAACAACTTCAGCGCGGGTATCCTCGCGGCCCTCCTGGCGATCCTCGGCGCCTACGTCATCGGCCCGGTCGTGCGGACCATCGCCGACGCCCTGGGCGCGGGCGTGCAGTTCCTCGTCGACATGAGCCTGCTGCCGCTGGTGTCGATCATCGTCGAGCCGGCCAAGGTCCTCTTCCTCAACAACGCCATCAACCACGGCGTCTTCACCCCCCTCGGCTCGGCCCGCGCGCTCACCGAGGGCAGTGCCATCGAGTTCCTCCTCGAGGCCAACCCCGGCCCCGGTCTGGGCATCCTGCTGGCGTGCATGTTCTTCGGGCCGAAGATCAGCCGCGCCACCGCTCCCGGCGCCATCGTCATCCACCTCTTCGGTGGAATCCACGAGATCTACTTCCCGTACATCCTCGCCCAGCCGAAGCTGATCCTCGCCGTGATCGGCGGCGGCATGTCCGGTGTCGCGACCTTCATGGTCATGGACGCCGGGCTCATCTCGGCGGCCTCCCCCGGCAGCATCATCGCCATCATGGCCGTCACCCCGCCCGGAAGCCACCTCGGTGTCCTGGCCGGTGTCGCCGCTGCCACCATCGTCTCGTTCGTCCTCGCCTCGCTCCTGCTCGGCTTCGGCCGCTCCGAGCGCAAGGCGGAGAAGGAAGAGCAGGCCAACCAGGCCACAGCAGAGAACCAGGAGACCACAGCATGAGCAGCATCCAGGGGTCCGACATCAAGAGGGTCGTCGTCGCCTGCGACGCCGGTATGGGGAGCAGCGTCCTGCTGACGTCCCAGCTGAAGAAGTCCCTCTCGCCCCACGGTGTGACCGTGGAGCACTCCGGCGTGGACCGCATCCCGGAGGGCGCCGACGTCGTCCTGTGCCAGGCGGGCCTGGTCGCGCGGGCCAAGGCCCGGGTGCCCGACACCGTCGTGGTCGGCTTCCAGATGTTCCTGGGCGACCCCGCCTTCGCCCGCCTGGAGCAGGCCATCAAGGACGGGAGCACCCTTGCCGACTGACCTCACCCTGACCGCCGACGCGGTGCGCCTGGGGCGCGCCGCCGCCGACCGGGCCGCCGCCATCGACCAGTGCGGTGCGCTCCTGGTCGAGCTGGGCGCCGTCGAACCGGGCTACGTGACCGCGATGCACGAACGCGAGGCCTCCGTCCCCACCTTCGTCGGTGAGGGCGTGGCCATCCCGCACGGCACCGACGCCGGGCGGGCCCTGGTCAAGGAGACCGCGCTGGCCGTCATCCAGTTCCCCGACGGGGTCGACTGGGACGGGCCCACCGTGTACGTGGCCATCGGTATCGCCGCCTCCGGGGAGGAGCACCTGGGTGTGCTCTCCTCCCTGGCGGGGGTGCTCACCGACCCGGAGAAGGCGGCCCGGCTGCGCTCCGCCGCCACCCCGGCCGACGTCATCGAGCTGCTCGGCCCCGGCCAGAGCGACTGAGCGGCCCACACCGCGCGGTTCCCCGCACCGGCCCACAGGCCGGTCCGTCCACCACACCACCCGCTGGGCCGTGACCCGGCCCGGCGGGGCCCCACCAGAAAGGCCCGAACATGCTCGTCGCCCGCTTCTACGCACCCGGTGACATCCGACTGGAGCAGGCCCCCGAGCCGACCGCCGGACCCGGACAGCTCAAGATCGCCGTCGCCAACTGCTCCACCTGCGGCACGGACGTGAAGATCTCCCGGCACGGCCACCACCACATCCACCCGCCCCGCGTCATCGGCCACGAGATCGCCGGTCGCATCGTGCAGGTGGGCGAGGGCGTCACCGGCTGGGCCGAGGGCGACCGCGTCCAGGTCATCGCCGCCATCCCGTGCGGTACCTGCGTCGAGTGCGCCGACGGCCGCTTCACGGTGTGCTCCAACCAGGAGTCGATGGGCTACCACTACGACGGCGGTTTCGCCGAGTACATGATCATCCCCGAGTCGGTCCTGGCCGTGGACGGGGTCAACCGGGTGCCCGAGAACATCGACCTCGCCGAGGCGTCCGTCGCCGAGCCGCTCGCCTGCGTGCTCAACGGCCAGGAGATCGCCGGTGTCGGCAAGGGCGACACGGTCGTCGTCATGGGCGCCGGCCCGATCGGCTGCCTCCACGTCCGGCTCGCCCGCGCCAAGGGCGCCGCGAAGGTCTTCCTGGTGGACATCAACCGTGGCCGCCTCGACATGTCCGCCGACGTCGTCCAGCCGGACGCCACCATCTGCGGTGAGGAGGTCGACGCGGTCAAGGAGGTCCTCGAACTGACCGGCGGCCGCGGCGCCGACGTGGTCATCACCGCCGCCGCGTCCGGACGCGCCCAGGAGGACGCCCTCCAGATGGTGTCGCGCAGCGGCCGGATCAGCTTCTTCGGCGGCCTGCCCAAGGACGCGCCGATCATCCAGCTGGACTCCAACCTCGTGCACTACCGGGAGATCTCCATCTTCGGGGCCAACGGCTCCAGCCCGGAGCACAACCGCCGGGCCCTGGAACTGATCTCGTCCGGCGCCGTCCCCGTGGCCGACCTGATCACCGAGCGGATGCCCCTGTCGGACGTGCACAAGGCCATCGAGACGGTCGCCTCGGGCACCGCCATCAAGGTGACCATCGAGCCGTAGGACCCCCACCGGGGCCGGACCAGCGCCGGGGACGGCTGCCGTCCCCGGCCCGGAACCGGTCCGACCGGGCGGGGTTGTCCACAGCCCCTACCGGGGCCCGGAGCCCTGGGGTTTGCTTGACATAGGGGGCCCGGAAGGCCGGTCGGCACCGCGCTGCCCGTGGTCCGCCGCCGGCCCGGCTCCGCGCCGGGACGACCCGCCCGACCGGCACCGCGCCGGACCGGCCGCGACCACCGGGCCGCGACCGGGCGGGGGTCCCGCCGCCGCTTCCGAACCGCCCCCGAGCCCCTGCACCCTCTCCCGACCGCACCTCCCCCGACCAGCACCTCCCCCGACCGCACCGGCCCCGGCGTCCGACGCCGCGATCCGGGGCAGGAAGACCTCGGCCCGTCACCCTCCCGGGCCGCCCACCGCCCATCGACGTACGGAGCGACCATGGCGCAGACCGAACACCCCTCGCCCACCGGCGGTGCCACCCTGCTGTCGGGCATCCCGGCCAGCCCCGGCGCCGCCGTCGGGCCGGTCGCCCGGATGGCCGACCCGCCCACCCTCCCGGAGGACCGGCCCGCGGCCGGTGACCCCGGGGACGAGGCAGCCGCCGCCCGCGGGGCACTGGAACGGGTCGCCGACCTGCTCGACGCGCAGGCCGCGCAGCTCACCGGCGAAGCCGCCGCGGTGCTGGGCGCGCTGGCGCTCATGGCCCGCGACCCCGAGCTGGGGCGGAGGGTCGGGGAGCGCGCCGAGGCCGGTGAGCCCGCCGCCTGGGCGGTGCACTCCGCGTGCGGCGCCTACCAGGAGCTGATGCTCGCCGCCGGCGGCTACCTGGCGGAGCGCGCCGCCGACCTCGCCGACATCCGGGACCGGGCCACCGCACTGCTCCTCGACCTTCCGATACCGGGCCTGCCCGACCCCGGCGTCCCGCACGTGCTGGTCGCCGACGACCTCGCCCCCGCCGACACCGTCCGGCTCGACCCCGCGCAGGTCCTCGGCATCATCACCCGCCTCGGCGGCCCCACCAGCCACACCGTGATCCTGGCCCGCGCGCTCGGCATCCCCGCCGTCGTCGGGTGCGCCGGAGCCGAGACCCTGCTGGACGGGGTTCCGGTGGCGTTGGACGGCGACGCGGGGACGGTCCTCCCCGAACCCGACGCCGAGCTCGCCGACGAGATGGTGCGCCGCACCGAGCGCCGCCGGGCGCTGCTCGCCGAGTCCACCGGCCCCGGCCGGACCGCGGACGGGGTGCCCGTCGCCCTGCTTCTCAACGCGGGGGAGGGCAATTCCAAGGAGGCCGGCGCGCACGACAGCGAGGGCATCGGCCTGCTGCGCACCGAGTTCCTGTTCCTGGACCGCGCCGACCCGCCGACGGTGGACGCGCAGACCGCCACCTACACGCGGCTGTTCGAGGAGTTCTCGGGCCGGACCGTCACGGTGCGGACCCTGGACGCGGGCTCGGACAAGCCGCTGGCGTTCGTGGAGACCGGCCACGAGGACAACCCCGCCCTGGGCGTGCGCGGGTTCCGGACCGCTCGCGTGCACCCGGGCCTGCTCACCGACCAGCTCGCCGCGATCGCCGCCGCGTCCCGTGAGGCGGGCGCGCGGGTGCGGGTGATGGCTCCGATGGTGTCGACCCCCGACGAGGCGTCCGACTTCGTCGCGCTGGCCCGCGACGCCGGGATCTCCGAGGCCGGGGTGATGATCGAGGTGCCGGGGGCCGCGCTGCTCGCGGACCGGCTGATGAGCCGGGTGGACTTCGTCTCGATCGGCACCAACGACCTCGCCCAGTACACGATGGCCGCCGACCGGACCCTGGGTTCCCTCCCCGACCTCCTCGACCCCTGGCAGCCCGCCCTCCTCGCCCTGGTGGGCACGGTGGGCACGGCCGGCGAGCGGTCGGGCCGACCGGTGGGCGTGTGCGGCGAGGCCGCCGCGGACCCGCTGCTCGCCCTGGTCCTGGTGGGCCTCGGGGCCACCAGCCTGTCGATGTCGGCGCCCGCACTGTCCGCGGTACGCCACGCGCTGGCCCTGCACACCCACGAGCAGTGCCACCGCCTGGCCGAACTCGCCGTGGCGGCCTCCAGCGCCCAGCAGGCGCGCGAGGCGGTGCGCTCCGCCGCGCACCCGGAGTCACTGGACTGACCCGGGACCACCGGTCCGCGACCCCGCGCACACCCCGTGGTCACGGGCCGGTCCCCTCGGCCGGGGCCAGGACCGGGAGGTCCAGGTAGGAGTCCTCGCCCAGCGCGAGGGTGAAGGTCTCGTCCGGCGGGCCGTAACGCGCGAAACACGAAGCGTCATGGCCCGCCACCGAGACCCTGATCCGGTGACCGGCCCGCAGGACGAAGGAGACGGGCAGGAGTTCCACGGCGAGGTGGAGGAACCGCCCCGGGACGACCGGCAGTCTGTCGGCCCGGGTGAAGCTCCGCGGCACCCCGAGGCCCGCTGGTCCGGCGGGCCCGGCCGTCCCCCGGTGGACGAACCGCAGGCACCCCTCGGTCAGGTAGGAGACCACGCCGTCGGGGCCCACGTCGTCGAGGTAGACGTAGACGGCTCCGTCCGACCCCGTCGTCGCGAGCCGGAGCGCCACCAAGGGGAACCCGAGAACCCGGATCCCGTCGGGGAAGGGCGGGGTGGTGAAGGAGGGGAGGGCCTCGTCGGCCGCACCGCGGCCGGGGTACGCGGCTCCCCGTCCGGACTCACCGGCGAGCCACCGGTTGGTGCCCCCCGACGACGTGGCGGGGTCGACGCGGTACCGCAGGGTCGTCCGCGGCCCCGGCTCCTCCGTGAGGCCGCCCCGCGGCCCCGGGTACCAGCGTCGCGTACCCAGCCCCTCCGGCGGCCACGAGCCGACGGTCCGCCACTCCTCGGTCCCGAGGGTGCAAAAACCCAGCTTGCCGCGCCCCCCGGGCCGCCCGTCCCGGCTGTCCCGCCGCAGGTACCTCGCGAAGAAGTCCACGAGGCGGCGGCCTTGGCCCTCGGGGCCGAACCTGTCCCCCTCCAAGACACCGGCCGGGCGCAGCGGGTCCACCAGGGCCCTCCCGCCGTGGTCCCAGGGGCCGATCTCGACCTCCTGGTGGTTGCCGAGCGCCGCGAACCGCATCAGTGCCCCTGCCGCGAAGGCTCCGTCGATCCAGCCCGCGCGGATCAGCAGGGGGACGTCCGACGCCTCGGTCTCCCCCCGGTGGGAGGCCGGGGCGGTGGCCTTCCAGTCGAGCCCCTCGACCCCGTCGTCGCGGCAGGGCACCCGGTCCAGGAGGGCGCTCACGTCGACGTTGTCCTGGTGCTCTCCGACGGCCTCCTCCAGCAGGGCGGGGCCGTCCGGTCCGTCCACGGGCTTGACCGGCGGCGGGAGCGGGACGGACTCCGGAGGCAGCCCCGTGAGCGCGGCGAGTTCCGCGGAGGAGCCGGCGACACCGTCCTTGAGGCGGCTCTCGCACATCCACCGGGCGAACCTGCCCGAGGTGGCGCTCCCGCCCGGGTAGAAGAGCTGCCGGTACGGGTCGTACGGGCTGAACAGCGCGGCGGCGGCGACGACGTGGGGGTTGCGGAGCCCGGCCACCAGCTCGGCGGCCTGCCCCTCGTACGAGGTGCCGTAGAAGCCGACGCGGCCGTTGGACCAGGGCTGCGCGGCCACCCAGTCGACGACCTCCCCGTAGTCCGCGATCTCGCGCTCACCGAGTTCGCCGGAGCGGCTCCCGAACGACGCACCGGTACCGCGTGCGTCGACCACGACCAGTGCGAAGCCGGCCTCGTTCCACAGGTCCCCCTCCGGCCGGTTGGAGTCCTCCGCGGGACCGGGGCCCGGTGGAACCTGTGAGCGGTGGTAGCGGGTGGCCCGGACGACCGTGCCGACGGCGCCTTCCGCGGCGATCCGTTCGACCGGTAGCCACACGTCGGCGGCGAGTCGGACGCCGTCGCCGACCGGAACGTACAGGGCCTGGAGGCGGCGCGCCGTGTCGATCGTCATGGCGCGGAGTCTGGCACAGGGGCCCTGGCGGCGACATCGCTTTTCGGGCGGCGGGGCGCCGCTCGAAGGAGCCCTGCCGCGCCGCAGGGTCGACGGCGGACACCCGGCGGGTCTCCCGCCGGGCGTCCCGCCCGCCCCTATCGGCTCCGGGCGCCTCAGGTGGTGTAGTCGGCGTTGATCCGGATGTAGCCCTCGGTCAGGTCGCAGCCGTAGGCCGTGAACCCGCCTGCGCCGATCCCCAGGTCGACGCCGATCAGGACCTCGTCGCCCTTCATGTGCCGGGAGGCGCGCTCCAGGACCTCGTCCGTGGGCTCGGCGGGGTAGGTCTCCACGTCGCCGAAGACGATCCGCACGTTCTCCGGCGAGATGTCGGTCTCCTGCTCGCACTTGCCGACGGCCATCGCCACCCGGCCCCAGTTCGGGTCGGCGCCGTGCACCGCGGTCTTGACCAGGGGCGAGTTCACGACGGTCTTCGCGACGAGTTTGGCCTGGGCGTCGTCGCGCGCACCGGTGACGCGCACCTCCAGGAGCTTGCTGGCGCCCTCGCCGTCCGAGGCGATCATGCGCACCAGCTTCAGGGCCACCTCGTACAGGGCCGCCTCGAACGCGGCGGTGTCCACGGGCCCCGCCAACCCGTTCGCGAACACCGCCGCCGAGTCGCTGGTGGAGGTGTCGGTGTCGATGCTCAGGGCGTTGAACGTCCGGTCCACCACCCGGCGGAACACCTCGTCGAGCACGGGCTGCTCCAGCTCGGCGTCGGTGAAGAACCAGGCCAGCATGGTCGCCATGTTCGGCTCGATCATGCCGACGCCCTTGGCGATGCCCGTCACGGTCGCCCCGCCCACCCGAGCGGAGGCGGCCTTGGGGCGGGTGTCGGTGGTCATCATCGCCCCCGCCGCCCGGTCCAGGTCCGCCGGGGGGAACCGCGCGGGCAGGCCCGCCAGGTGGGTGCGCACCTTCTCCATCGGGTAGGGGTGCCCGATCACGCCGGTCGACGCGACCAGGATCTCCTCCGGGCGCACCCCGGCGGCGCGGGCCACGCCCTCCTGTAGTTCGCGGGCGTGGTTGTCGCCGGCCCGGCCGGTGGCGACGTTCGCGTTGCGGGCGATCACGGTGACGCCGCGCGCGCGGCCGTCCGCGGCCGTCTCACGGCTGAGTATCACACTGGGCCCGGCGAACCGGGACCGGGTGAACACGGCCGACACGTGCGCGGGAACCTCCGACACCACCGCGAAGAAGTCGTCCTTCGGGTCCTTGATCCCGATGTTTCCGGCCACGCTGCGGAACCCGGCGGGTACGGGGGTCTGGTTGCTCATGGTCCTCCTCGGGGGCTTCTCCGGCGCCACACTACTCCGGCGTCCCCGGGCTCGTGCCCCCGCGGTCACCGGGCCCCATTACGGCCGTGACCTGCTCGGGTTTCGTCCTGCGCAGGGAAACCTCCCGTGTGACAACAACCGGATAACGGGGTATCCGCCGAGTGTGATACCACCCGGGGGGAGGCGTGTTGTGCGTGATGGTGACTGGCTCACGGAGACCGGGGCGCAGATTCGGGGCGTCCTGAAAGTGATGGTGGACGCCGGGTGGCTGCCGGGCGGCGCGGCCGTCATCGGCACCGGCGGCATGTGGGAGTTCGTCGCCGTGGGCCGGATCGACGGTGAGAACGACACCGCGCCGGACGTCGCCTACGACGTGGCGAGCCTGACCAAGGTCATGGCGACCTGGCCGTTGGTCGGGCAGGCGGTCGCCGAGGGGATTTTGGACCTGGACGCACCGATGTCCGAATATCTGCCCGCGGAGGGGCTGCCAGGGGCCCGGGTGACCGCGCGGCAGATCCTCACCCACACCAGCCGGCTCAATCCGGTGACGTGGCTGGAACGGTACGTGGGTACCGGCCAGGACCTGGGGGAGGCCATCCTCGCCGACCCGTTGGAGGACCCCGGCTACCAGTACGTCGACCGGGGGTTCATCCTGCTCGGCCTGCTCCTGGAACGCCTCTACGGCATCAGCCTGGACCGGCTTGCCGCAGACCTGTGGGATGAGCTGGGGATGCGTTCGACGACCTTCGGGCCGGTGGCGCGGTCACCGGCCGTGGCGCCCACCGAGCGCCGCCTGCCGGGAGCCGCGCCCGCCTGGGGGGTGGTGCACGACGAGGCGGCGGCGCTGATGGGCGGGGTCGCGGGGCACGCGGGCGCGTTCTCGACCGCCATCGACGTGGGGGCGTTCGCCCGGGAGGTGCTGCGGATGCACGAGGGAGGGCCCGGCCCGGTCCCCTCGCCGTTCGTGCGGACGAGCTGGCAGCCGCACGTCGACGCGGGCCAGCGCCTGTGGCGGGGGCTGGGCTGGCTGATCACCCCCGAGGGGGTGGTCTACCACAACGGGTTCACGGGGACGAGCCTGTTCCTGCACCCGGACAGCGGACGGTACGTGGGTGTGCTCACCAACGCGGTGCACTACGGACGCGACCGGGTCGGGTTGGGGGACCTGCGCTCGGCGGCACGGTCGGCGCTCACGCCCCAGGCGCACGGATCGCCTCCGTGAGTCCGTCGAGCAGCTCCGCCAGACCGGCGGGGCCGGGGACGACCAGGTCGGAGGCGTCGGCCACCGCGGTGACCTCGTCGGAGGAGGAGCACACGGTCAGACCGGGGACGCCCTGCCCGCGCAGGGCGGCCACGGCCCCGAACGCGGGGAGGTCGCCGAGGTCGTCGCCGGCGTAGAGCACGGCGCGCGCACCGGTCTCCTCGACGAGGGCGGTGAGGGTCGCACCCTTGTCCACACCCTGTGGACGGAGTTCGACGACCATCCGCCCCGGCTCCACCTGGAGGTCCGCCCGCTCGGCCAGGGCGGTCAGGGCGGGGGTGAGCAGGGCGAGCGCACCGTCGGGATCGGCGGTGCGCCGGGTGTGCACGCTCAACGACCGGCCCTTGTCCTCGATCCAGGTGCCCTCCGGTGCGCCCGTGCGGGCGACCAGGTCGGGAAGCTCCTCCCGGACGAGGGCCACGCCGGGCGGCGGCTCGGCGGCGACGACGTGCCCGTCCCTCCAGTGCTCGGCGCCGTAGTGGCCGAGCACGGTGATACCGGGGACCCGCTCCAAACCGCCCATCCGGACCGCCGTGGCGGCGGGCCTCCCGGTGATCACGGCGACCGAGCCGATCAGCCCGGCCAGGTCGGCGAGGGTCTCCACGATCCCCGGATAGGGGGCGGACGTGCGCGGGTCGGCGACGATCGGTGCGAGCGTGCCGTCGAAGTCGAAGGCGGCCAGGGCGCGCCCGGGCACGGCGACGAAGGCGTCGAGCCCGGTGCGTCCGGCGTCCGTGCTCGGTCGGGGCAGGTTCATGGAAAGCCTTTCCGGTGAAGCCGCGTACGCGGGCGAAACGGAGTGGGACGGGCGGGGCGCCGGACCGTCCGCGCGCTCCCGCCCGGGCCGGGCTCGCGCGGATGGGCGCCCGGTCGTGCTTCTGTGTCCCCGGCGGCGGTCGGTGTCCCTGACCGGGAAGGGGGCGGTACGCCGGGGATGGCCCGTACGACACGCCCGAGGGGATTCGGTGAGGATCCGGTGGAGAACGCAGCCCGCAGGGGTGAGACCGCTGCCCTCAGCGGGTACCGCGTCCATGTGACCGAAAAGAGAAGAGGGACAAGGGTTCAGAGTTGGATGCCGAGCTGACGTGCGTTGCGCTGTCGGCGGCGGTCGGCGCGAAGCCGACGCAGGCGCTTGACGGTCATCGGGTCGAAGGCCAGAGCCTCGGGGCGTTCCACCAGCCCGTTCAGCAGTTGGTAGTAACGGGTCGCGGAGAACCCGAACTCGTCACGGATCGCCTGTTCCTTGGAGCCCTCGAACTTCCACCACTGGCGTTCGAAGGCGAGGATGCGCTGTTCGCGTTCGGCGAGGGCCGACTGACCGTCTCCGGTCGGACCGATATTCGGCATGGGACACCCCCTGGACGGGAAATTGGTTTGTCCGGATCGGCGCGACTCATGCTAGCGACTCGCCATGCCGTACGCGGACCCCGAAACACAGGACTGGCACCAGGGATACAGTTACGTTTTCTACCCCCGAGGCCACTTGTCCACGCCGGAATCCTGTGCTCGTGACAGGATTGTGGAGGTCCGGGGAGGGCCGCGTGGAACGTCGACCGCATCGTTCGAGGGAGCCAGACGTGCTCGGGGGCAACAGTCGTGACAGGACACACACACGCCATGTTCGTGGCGCAACCGCCGCGGCATGCGCGGCCGTCACCGTCCTCGGCCTGACGGCGGTCCCCGCCGCGGCCGACGGCCAACCGGACTTCCGACCGGAGCAGTGGGGCCTCCAGTCGATCGGCGCACAGGAAGTGTGGCCGGACACCCAGGGCCAGGGCATCACCGTAGGTCTGCCCGGGATCTCCGTCTACGAGGACCACCCCGACCTGGTGGACAACCTCACGGTCGACACGCAGTTCGGGGAGGGCGGCGACCCCGAGACCGGCAGCGGAGCGGCGGCCCTGGTCGGGGGACACGGCCACGGCATGGACGCCGACGGCGGCGTGCTCGGGGTCGCGCCCGCCTCCACCCTCCTCGTGCTTCCCACCCAGGACGAGCTGGACGACGCCGTCCGTTTCGCGGCGAACGAGGGAGCCCAGGTCATCCTGCTGCCGGAGACGGACGGATCCGTCGACCTGACGGACGCCACCCGGGAGGCCGTCCAGAACGGCGCGCTGGTCGTCGGCCCGGCGGGGGGCGGCGAGGACGCCAGCGTGCTCACGGTCGCCGGAACCACCGAGGGCGGCGACCTCATCCCGGGCTCGCCCGCCGCCGAAGGGGTCGAGCTGACCGCTCCCGGCGCCGACCTGGAGACCGCCGGACCGGACATGGGACAGGTCCAGGTCACCGGTACCCCCTACGCGGCCGCCGTGGCCGCCGGTGCGGCCGCGCTGCTCCGCGCCGACTACCCGCAGCTGCGCCCCGAGCAGGTCCGCGAGGCCCTGGTCCAGGGCGCGCAGCAGGGCCCCGGCGGGCTGCCCGCCCTGCACCTGCCCACCGCGCAGGCGCAGGCGGCCGATACCGCCCAGGACATCCCGCTGATCGACGAGGACCTCGTGAACGAGGGGGAGCAGTCGCAGGGCGTGCCCGTCTGGGCGTGGTTCCTCACGGTCGGCGCCGTCCTCGTCCTCGGGGTCCTCCTGCTGGTCGTGTGGCTCCGCCGCTCCACCGCCGACCCCTACGGGGTGAAGGCCGAGCGCCGCGAGGAGGACGCGCAGATCGCCGCCGAGCGCGCCGCCGAGGCCCCGTCCAACGGCCGCCGCAAGCAGAGGGGCGGTCGCCGCCGCAAGACGCGCGGCAACTGACCGGCCCCTGCGCCCGTCCCCGGGGCGCCGACGACCACTCGGCGCCCCGAAACGCTCCCTACCGGCGGCCCGAATCCCGCGGGAACCCCACGACCCCCTCGGAGGGCACCCTCCGGGAGAGCTCTTCGTGAGCCCTCGGGGTGGGAAGTGTTGCGGGTCGTCACCCAGGTCACACAGCCTGTGATGTAACGTCTGCGCGTGCATATGTAAGCACGCCCGGACGCTCTTGACGCGGGCACGCGAGGGGACAAGGCTTTGGAGAATGTCACCCCTTGAAGCATCGCCGTTGCCCTCACGAGGTGCTCCGCGGGTCGGGTCCTCACCCGAGTCCCGCAACCTCGTCAACGGCCGTGTCCACATCTCTGAGTACGACGCCAAATGGCCCTACCTCTTCAAACGCGAGTCGGCGAAGGTGCGCGCCGCCCTCGGTGACCGCGTCCTCCTCTTCGAACACGTCGGTTCCACCGCCGTCCCCGACATGGCCGCGAAGCCGTGCGTCGACCTGCTGCTGGTCGTCGCCGACCCCGCGGACGAGTCCGCCTACCTGTCCGACCTGGAGGCCGCCGGGTACTCCCTGGTGATCAGGGAGCCCGACTGGTACGAGCACAGGGTCCTCAAGGGCCCGGACATCAACCTCAACCTGCACGTGTTCGGTGAGGGATGCGCGGAGGTGGAGCGGATGCGCCTCTTCCGCGACCACCTCATCGCCGACGCCGACGCGCGCGAACGCTACACCGCGGTCAAACGCGAACTGGCCGAACGCACCTGGAGCCGCATCCAGGACTACGCCGACGCCAAGACCGCCGTCGTGAAGCAGATCCTCGCCGAGGCACAGGCCCGGCGGACGGCGCTCTCGGGCAGCTGACCCGCGTGACGCGGTGCGGGGCGCCCCCGCCGCGAGGAACACCCCCGGCCCCTCCCGGGGGCCGGGTCCCGGCGCCCGCCCCGACCCGCCGCGCTCAGCCCAGGGAGCGCAGCTGGTCCTGGAACCACCGGCGCGGAGGCAGGGCGACAGCCGCCTCGGCCAGCCCCTCCCGCCGCTTCCTGCGCTCGTCCTCCGGCATCGACAGGGCTTGGTGCAGCGCCTCCGCCGTCTCCAGGGTGTCGTAGGGGTTGACCAGCAGCGCGTGCCGTCCCAGCTCGTCGGCGGCGCCCGCCTCGCGGGAGAGCACCAGCACCGAGTCGCGCTCCGACAGCACCGGCCCCTCCTTGGCCACCAGGTTCATGCCGTCCCGGGTCGGGTTGACCAACAGGACGTCGGCCAGCTGGAACGACGCCAGCGAACGCGGGTAGTCGTCGTTGACCTCCAGCACCAGCGGCGTCCACCCGGGGGTCGCGAACTCCTCGTTGATCTCCTCGGCGGTCCGCAGCACCGAGTCGGTGTACTCGCGGTACTCGGGCACGTCGCCCCGGCTCGGGTAGGCGAACGCCAGGTGCGTCACCCGGCCCCGCCACTCCGGATGGGCGGTCAGCAGCTCCCGGTACGCCTCCAGGCCGCGCACGATGTTCTTGGACAGCTCGGTGCGGTCCACCCGCACGATGAGCCGCGTGTCGCCGACCGTCTCCTCCAGGGTCCTGCGGCGCACGGCCACGGCCGGCTCGGCGGCGCTCTCGCGCAGCCCCTCCTCGTCCGCCCCGAGCGCGTGCACGCCCACCGCGATGAGCCTGCCGCCGTACTCGACGGTCCTCTGCGTGAAGTCCACCTCCGCGCGCAGGATCTCGGCGCAGCAGCGCAGGAACGCGTCCGCCCAGCGGGGACTCAGGAAGCCCAGCCGATCCGCACCGAGCATGCCCTCCAGCAGGTCGCGGGCGACCTGGTCGGGCAGCATCCGGAAGTACTCCGGCGGCGCCCACGGCGTGTGCGAGAAGTGCGCGATACGCAGGTCGGGGCGGCGGGCGCGCAGGATGCGCGGCACCAGCGCCAGGTGGTAGTCCTGCACGGCCACGCGGGCGTTGTCGGCGGCGCCGGCCACCAGGGCCTCGGCGAACGCGTTGTTGTAGGCGGTGTAGTCCTCCCACAGCCGCCGGAACTCCGAACCGAAGGACGGCTTGTTCGGGATGTCGTACAGCATGTGCTGCACGAACCACAGGGTCGAGTTGGCGACCCCGGTGTAGGCCCCCTGGAAGGTCCGCTCCGGGATGTCCAGCATGTGGACCCGCATGCCGTCGAGGTCGTACGCCAGGTCCAGCCGGGACTCCGGGGCCTCCGCCGCCGCCCGCCTGTCGGCGTCGGACAGGGCGGCGCACACCCAGATGCTGTCGATCTCCGTGGCCACGGAGATCATCCCGGACACGAGCCCGCCCCCGCCCCGGCGTTGTTCCAGGGAACCGTCCTCGGCGGTCGAGAAGGACACTGGTCCCCTGTTGGAGGCAATGAGGATCTGTGCCTTGTCCACGTGGTCGTCCTCTCGAAGCTGCGGATGGGGCGGTCGCTGCCGTCGGCGGTGGGGCGGAGCCCACGCGGAAGCGGGACGCATCTTATGTCTCGCCGGTCGGCAGCCGCCCCAAACCCGTCCGGGGCCGACGACGCGGGGCGTCACCGCCCCGAAACGGAGCACGTGCACACCGGGCGCGCTGACCGGTGGCGTCTCAGCATGTGAGCGAGATCGTGTTACCCGGATCACCAGCCGTGGAAAACCGGTCAACGCGTCCGTTACAGTGACGGTGCGGATCCGACAGGACCGCCCACAACTTCATATTGCTCATCCAGAGGGGTGGAGGGACCGGCCCTGCGAAGCCCCGGCAACCATCTCAGCGCGCACTACTCACGAACCCGTGAGGCGGCTGGGGCAGGTGCCAACTCCGGCCTGGGGACAAGGTGTCCGCCAGGAAAGATGAGGGGAGACGCCTCGCTATGGCGATGACCGCCACCGAACCCACCTCCGTCCGCGCCTTCGGCCCCGGAACCGCGCTCTCCTGTCGCGAATGCGGCCGGCGCTACGAGCTCACGCCCCAGTTCGCCTGCGAGTTCTGTTTCGGCCCCCTAGAGGTGGCCTACGAGTTCGGGAACGTCACCCGGGCCGACATCGAGAGCGGCCCCAACAACATCTGGCGCTACCGCTCCCTCCTGCCGGTCCCGGCCCACGTCGCCGAGCTGCCCAACATGGCCCCCGGCCTGACACCGCTGGTGAAGGCCGACCGCCTCGCCGCCGAGCTGGGCATCGACTCCCTGTACGTCAAGGACGACTCCGGCAACCCCACGCACTCCTTCAAGGACCGCGTGGTCGCGATCGCCGTCGAGGCGGCCCGCACCTTCGGCTTCACCACCCTGTCCTGCTCCTCCACGGGCAACCTGGCCGGTGCGGTCGGCGCCGCCGCCGCGCGAGCCGGGTTCGAGTCCTGCGTGTTCATCCCCGCGGGGCTGGAGGAGGCCAAGGTCGTCATGGCCGCCGTCTACGGCGGCAAGGTCGTCGCCATCGACGGCAACTACGACGACGTCAACCGCTTCTGCTCCGAGCTGATCGGCGACCCGGTCGGCGAGGGCTGGGGGTTCGTCAACGTCAACCTGCGCCCCTACTACGGCGAGGGCTCCAAGACGCTGGCCTACGAGATCGCCGAGCAGCTCGGCTGGCGGCTGCCGGAACAGATCGTCATCCCGATCGCCTCCGGGTCCCAGCTCACCAAGATCGACAAGGGCTTCCAGGAGCTGATCAAGCTCGGCCTGGTCGAGGACAGCCCGTACCGGATCTTCGGCGCCCAGGCCACGGGGTGCTCCCCGGTCGCGCAGGCCTGGGAGAAGGGCATCGACGTCATCCAGCCGGTCAAGCCCGACACCATCGCCAAGTCGCTGGCCATCGGCAACCCGGCGGACGGGCCGTACGTGCTCGACATCGCCCAGCGCACGGGCGGCTCCGTGGAGCACGTGAACGACGACGAGATCGTCGACGCCATCAAGCTCCTCGCCCGCACCGAGGGCGTCTTCGCCGAGACGGCGGGCGGCGTCACCACGGGTGTGCTCCGCAAGCTGGTGCGCGAGGGCAGGCTCGACCCCAAGGCCCAGACGGTCGTGCTCAACACCGGTGACGGGCTCAAGACCCTCAACGCGGTGGACGCCGGTGTGACCGCCACGATCAAGCCGTCCCTGAGCGCCTTCACCGACGCGGGCCTGGTCTGACCGCCGTCCCGGAAACCTCCGGCCACCCCGGAGGGCCGCCCGCCGGCCCTCCGCCCCACAGCAGAAGGAAGAACTCCGCCATGAGCGCCAGCGTCCGCGTCCCCACCATCCTGCGCACCTACACCGACGACGCCTCCGAGGTCGAGGCGAAGGGCGCCACCCTCGCCGAACTCCTCGACGACCTGGAGGCCAACTACCCGGGCATCCGCGCCCGCATCCTCGGCGAGGACGGCAAGGTGCGCCGCTTCGTCAACGTGTACGTCGGCGACGAGGACGTGCGCTTCGAGAAGGGCCTCCAGACCGAGATCGCCGACGGCGCCAAGGTCTCGATCATCCCGGCGGTCGCCGGGGGCTGCTGACCGGTTCGCCGCGCGCCGACCGGCGCCGGCCCGCACCGCCCGCGAGGGGGCGGCCCGTCATTTCCGCGAGACGCGGGAAGGCCGTGGCCGCCCCCTCGCCGCGTCCCGGCATCCTCCACCCGCTGTACGCGACCGACGTCCCGCTGGGGTTCGGCCCGTCCGGGGGCGTGTTCGGCGAGTACTCACCCTGCTGCGCGACGGGCGGTATCCGCAGAACACGGCCCTAGCAGGCACGAAGGGTGGCGGCGTCTGTCCGCTGAGCGCGGAAAACAGCTCACCATGGGTTGTATGTGCAGGTAGGGGCTGCTATGGGAGGAGGGGAAATCGTGACCACATCGTTTGCACTCTCCATGGCCGAGTGCTAAAAAGGGATCTGGTTAGCACTCGTCTTCCTAGAGTGCTAACCGGATCGAGGCTGCGAGACCGTGGCAACCGACAGCAGGGTTGTCGGTGCGCTCCGGTCGTCCGTCGCGGGCGCATGCCTCGTCCCATCGCGTATCAGCCCGGTCACGGGAGGACAAGAACTCAATGGCAGCCAAATTGATCGCGTTCGACGAGGAGGCCCGTCGCGGCCTCGAGCGCGGTATGAACCAGCTCGCGGACGCCGTCAAGGTCACGCTCGGCCCGAAGGGTCGCAACGTCGTTCTGGAGAAGAAGTGGGGCGCCCCCACGATCACCAACGACGGTGTCTCCATCGCCAAGGAGATCGAGCTCGAAGACCCGTGGGAGAAGATCGGGGCCGAGCTGGTCAAGGAGGTGGCCAAGAAGACGGACGACGTCGCGGGTGACGGCACCACCACCGCCACCGTGCTCGCCCAGGCCCTCGTCCGCGAGGGGCTGCGCAACGTAGCCGCCGGCGCCAACCCGATCAGCCTCAAGCGCGGCATCGAGGCCGCCGTCGCTCGCATCAACGAGGAGCTCGGCAACCTCTCCAAGGACATCGAGACCAAGGAGCAGATCGCCTCCACCGCCTCGATCTCCGCCGGCGACCCCCAGATCGGCGAGACCATCGCCGAGGCGATGGACAAGGTCGGCAAGGAAGGCGTCATCACCGTCGAGGAGGGGCAGACCTTCGGGCTTGAGCTGGAGCTCGCCGAGGGCATGCGCTTCGACAAGGGCTACATCTCGCCCTACTTCGCCACCGACCTTGAGCGCATGGAGACGGTCCTTGAGGACCCCTACATCCTCATCGTCAACTCCAAGATCTCGAACAACAACGAGTTCCTGCCCGTCGTGGAGAAGGTCCTCCAGGCCGGTCGCCCGCTCGTCGTCATCGCCGAGGACCTGGAGGGCGGCGCCCTCCAGACGCTGATCGTCAACAAGATCCGCGGCACCTTCAAGTCCGTCGCCGTCAAGGCTCCGGGCTTCGGTGACCGCCGCAAGGCCCAGCTCGGCGACATCGCCGTGCTGACCGGCGGCCAGGTCGTCACCGAGGAGGTCGGCCTCAAGCTGGAGAACACCGAGCTCGACATGCTCGGCCGTGCCCGCAAGGTCGTCGTCACCAAGGACGAGACCACCATCGTGGACGGTTCCGGTGACGCCACCGCGATCGCCGGTCGCGTGAACGAGATCCGCAACGAGATCGAGCGCACCGACTCCGACTACGACCGCGAGAAGCTCCAGGAGCGTCTCGCCCGCCTGGCCGGCGGCGTGGCCGTCATCAAGGCCGGTGCCGCGACCGAGGTGGAGCTCAAGGAGCGCAAGCACCGCATCGAGGACGCCGTCCGCAACGCCAAGGCCGCGGTCGAGGAGGGCATCCTGCCCGGCGGTGGCGTCGCGCTGCTGCAGGCCAGCGTCCCCGCGTTCGCGAAGCTCGACCTGGACGGTGACGAGGCCATCGGCGCCGACATCGTCCGTCGCGCCATCGCGGAGCCGCTCAAGCAGATCGCCATCAACGCCGGCCTTGAGGGCGGCGTCGTGGCGGAGAAGGTCCGCAACCTGGAGCCCGGTTTCGGCCTCAACGCCGCCACCGGTGAGTACACCGACCTGTTCAAGGACGGCGTCATCGACCCGACCAAGGTCACCCGCTCCGCCCTCCAGAACGCGGCTTCCATCGCCGGTCTGTTCCTGACCACCGAGGTCGTCATCGCCGAGAAGCCGGAGAAGGCGTCGGCTCCGGCCGGCGACCCGACCGGTGGCATGGGCGGCATGGACTTCTAGGACCTCCTGGAGTTCAGGGGTCCGATACGCGACCTCGCCCGCGACGACCGGGCGGCCCTTCGGGGCCGCCCGGTTTCGCTGTGTCCGGGGCCGGTGTGCGCGGGGGATCGCCGGGCGCGCGGACTGTCCTTCGAGGAGGGCCATGGCTATTCTGCGAAGTGTCGGGTGGACGGGGACACGGAGCGTTGCGCTTCCTGTCCGAAGGTGCGAGGCGAAATGGGTCTGGCTATGACGGAAGCCGCCCCGGCGATGGGGTTGTCGCGGTGGGACTACCTGCTGAGCACCTGGCGAGAGCTGGATGTGCCCGACGGCTGGCGGGCCGAGATCATCGATGACAACGGAGTCGTGCTCGCGGCCCCCCCATCTGACCCCCACAACTACATCGCGGTCCGAGTGAACCGGGCACTCGGCAGCATCATCCCCGATGACTGGGACGTGTACCAGACCCTTGGCATCCAGCTACCGGTCATCGAGCGCTTGTACGTGCCGGACCTCGTGGTCATGCCCGAGTCCGTCGTCCTCGATCCGTCCAGGACCCCCTGCCCGGGGACGAGGCGGAACTGGTGGTCGAGATCGTGTCCCGGAGCAGCATGGACATCGACCGGAGAAAGAAGCTGTGGGGCTACGCGCACGCGCCGGTCCCGCTCTATCTGCTGATCGACGCGTGGGATGAGGCGGGTCCGTCGGTCACGCTCTACGAACAGCCCGGAAACGGCCGGTACAACCACGCCACGACCGTGGAGTTCGGCGAGAAGATCCGGTTGCCCGAGCCGTTCGGCGTGGAGCTCGACACCTCCAGGTTCCCCCGCCCCGAGCTGTGGCCCTCCTGAGAACACCGGACCGGACGTGGGCCCGACCGCGGTGCCGTGCGTGTCCGGTGCCGCCGTGCCGGGGCCGGTGTGCGCGGGGGATCGCCGATCAGGCCTTCCCGTCGACGGCGCTCCCCTCAACGGCCAGGGCCGCGTGCGGCCTCAGGCGTCCCCGTGCCAGGCGTGCCACAGGTCGGCGTACGAACCACCCCGGGCCAGCAGCTCGTCATGGCTGCCCAGCTCGCTGATCAGCCCGTCCTCCACCACGGCGATCCGGTCGGCGTCGTGCGCCGTGTGCAACCGGTGCGCGATCGCCACCACCGTGCGACCCGACAGCACCCCGGCCAGCGACCGCTCCAGGTGACGGGCCGACCCCGGGTCCATCAGCGACGTCGCCTCGTCCAGCACCAGCACCTCCGGATCGGCGAGTACCACCCGGGCCAGCGCGAGCTGCTGCACGTGGGCCGGGTCCAGCGGGAGGTGCCCCGACCCCACCCGCGTGTCCAGGCCCTCCGGTAGGGACCGCACCCACGCGTCGGCGTCCACCGCGGCCAGCGCCTCCCACAGCCGGTCCCGGTCCACGTCGGCGGCGTCCAGGGCCAGCGCCAGGTTCTCGGTCACGGTGCCCCGGAACACGTGGCTCTCCTGGCTCAGGAGGATCACCCGTTCGCGCCGCAGCTCGGGCGACAGCCCCGCCATGTCCACCCCGCCGACCCGGACGCTCCCGGAGGTCGGCCCGTGGACGCCCGCGACCAGCTTGCCCAGCGTCGACTTGCCCGCCCCGCTCGGCCCGACCACCGCCAGCCGCTCACCCGGTCGCAGCACCAGGTCCACCCCGTGCAGGACCTCCTTGCCGGTGTAGCCGAACCGGGCGCCACGCACCTCCACCGCCCCCGGAACGTGCTCCCCGGTCCCCTCCTCGGAGGCCGTCCGCTCCTCGGCGAGCCGCACCCCGAGCAGGCGCCGCAGGCTCGTGAAGCCCATCATCAGGCTGTCCACCTGGTCTATCAGCTGCTCCACCGGCCTCGCCATCTGCAGGGAGAGGAACACGGCGGTGGCGATCTGGCCGACGCTCACCAGGCCGTCCGCGTACAGGTGGCCCGCCACCAGGAACGTGCACGCGGTCGCGAACAGGTAGGCGAACTCCAGCGGCGGGTACCACGCGCACCGCAGCCACAGCGTGTACCTCTCGGCCAGGTAGGCGCGGTGCACCATGTCGTCGGCCCGCGCGGTCTGGCGGATCTGGCGTCCCAGCGACTCCAGGGTGTGCGCCCCCTCCACGGTGTCCGTGACGCTCTGCGTCAGGTCCGAGTAGGCCGCCAGCTCCCTGACGTACCCGTCGGGGGCCCGGCGGGAGTACCAGCGGGTGGACACCCAGATGATCAGCAGGGACGGCACCCAGGCCAGGAGCAGCGCGGGGTGCAGCAGGCTGATCGCGGTCATGATGACGGCCACCGTCACCGTGCTCACCGCCACGACCGGGACCGACTGGCGCACCGTATGGCTCAGGTGCCCGATGTCGCGGCCGGACCTGGCCACGAGGTCACCGGTCCCGGCGCTCTCCACCGTTCCGAGCGGCAGGCGCAGGACCGCGCGGACGAACTCCTCGCGCAGCTCGGCCAGCACCCCCTCGCCGAAGCGGATCGACTGCGCCACCGACACGAGCGTGAACCCGGCGTGGAACACCAGGCTGACGACGATCACCACGGCGAGCAGGTCGACCCGTTCCGGGGCGGCTCCCGCGCGGACCGCGTCGACGACCATGCCGAGCACCCACGGGGCGACCAGCGCGGCCAGTGCCCCCGCCCCGTACAGGAGCACGACGCCCAGGAGCGCTCGGCCGTGGTCGCGTCCGGCCCGGCGCAGCCGCGCCCAGACCATGGGACCCGACGCGACCGGCAGCGCGGCGGTCGCGGCCTGCTGCGCCGGGGGCCGCTCGGGCGGGGCCGCGAGGGGTGTGGTGTGCGTGGAGGTCCGGGTCATGGCTTCCCACCCGTGGAGACGGTGCGCAGGACGGTGGCGGCGTAGTCGGGGACGGCCGCGAGCAGGTCCCGGTGGGTGCCCTCGGCGACGACGCTCCCGCCGTCCACGAACAGCACGTGGTCGGTGTGGTCGAGCAGGAGGGGGCTGGTGGTGACCAGGGCGGTGGTGCGTCCCTGGCGCTCGGCGGCCAGCCGTTCGCCGATGGCCGCCTCGGAGTGGGCGTCCACGGCGGAGGCCGGTTCGACCAGGACCAGGATCTCGGGGTCCAGGCCGAACGCCCTCGCGAGCCGGAGGCGCTGCTGCTGGCCGCCGGAGTACTCGCGACCGCGCTCGGTGAGCAGCGCCTCGAACCCCGCCGGGGACTGGTGCACGACGTCGTCGGCGTAGGCGGCCCGGACCACCGCGGCGAGGCGGTCGTCGGACAGCCCGCTGTCGGGGGACAGCTCCTCCCGGAGCCTGCCGGAGAAGAGGTGGGCGCTGTTAAACGCGACCAGCACGCGGCGGCGCACGTCGCGCAGCGGCAGGTCGCGCAGGCGCACCTCCCGCGCGGTCTCCCGCTCGACGAGCAGGGCGTCCGCGCCGTCCTCGTCGCGGTACCGGCCCAGGCGCTCGGCGAGAGCGGTCGCCCCGGCAGCGTCCGAGCACACCACCCCGGTGGTACGCCCCGCGGCCACGACGACCCCGCTGGAGGGGTCGCGCAGGTCGCACGGGGCGGCGGGGGCCTCCGCCGGGTGCTCGGGGTCGGGGTGGTCGTGCTCCAGCGAGAGCACGCGCACCACACGCCCCGCCGCGACCCGGGCCGAGATGAGGAGTGAGGAGGCGTGCATCAGGTACCGCACCGCCACGGCCAGGTTGCCCGTGTACCCGTAGAACGCCACCAGCTGACCCACGGTGATCTCCCCGGCGAGGGCCAGACGGGCGCCGTACCAGACGATGCCCACCAGCAGCAGCCCCGGATACAGCTCGCGGACCGCTTGGAGGGCGGCGTCCATCCATCCCACCCGCACACCGGCGGCGCGCACGCGCTGGGACTCGTCCCGGTAGCGGTCGCCGACGGTCCGCTCCCCGCCCACGCCCCGCAGCACCCGCAGCCCGGCGACCAGGTCGGTGGCCCGCGTGGTCAGCTCGGCCTGCCTGGTGCGGTGGTGTTCCTGGCGCCGGGAGAAGGGGCGCAGCAGCGGCACCATGCCGACCATCATCACCGGAACCGCGACGAGCACGATCAGGCCGAACGTGACGTGCGACGAGAGCATGAGGGCGCTCACCGCGCCGACCGTCATGACCGCGGCGGGGACGAGCGCGAAGTTCTCGTAGAAGTCGCCCAGCCGGTCGATGTCGTCCGTACCGACCGCGACCACCTCGCCCGACGGCAGCCGCCGGGTGAGGGTGGGGCCCAGGGCGGCGGACCGCGCGATGGTGACCTGCGCGGTCCGGTAGGCGGCCGTGTACCAGTTGAAGGCCATGGCTCTGCTGCAGAGCGGGACGAGGGCCGCGCTCAGCAGGGTCAGCGCGGTGAAGACACCGAACCAGGTGAGGAGCGACCCGGGGTCGCCCTCCACCACGTCGGAGTCCAGTGTGGCGCCGATGGCCGCGGACATGAGGACGCCGCAGAGCTTGTAGGCGCCGTTCACGACCCCCGCCCAGGCGAGCGATCGCCACTCCGCGCGGGCGAGCCACAGCAGGAAGCGGTCGGCCGAACGGTGGTCGGGGAGCCCCGGAGGCTGGGGAAGTACACGCACAGTTCTCGGACTGTAACCGGGCGGCCGTGGCGGGGCCACTGGTTTTTCCGGGGCCCCGGTCCGCCCGATCGTGCCTGGTGGGCGGGGGTGCCCGGCATGGCGCGGTCGCGGCCTCCGAGGTCAGGCGAGGGTGCCCTGCGCGTGGAGCGTCTCGATCAGGCGGCGCACCGCCGGGGCGCACCGCTCCCGCTCCGAGAAGCCGATCCAGTCCAGTTCGGCGATCTCGTTGGCCACCGCGGGCTCGCCGTCGTGCTCGGCGGAGTAGCAGGCCAGCCGCACCCGCGTCCCCGGGGCCTTGTCGTAGGCCAGTTCGTCGATGACCGTCACCCGGCGGAACGTCCCCGGGCGGAGCACCACGCCGACCTCCTCCCGGGCCTCGCGCGCCACGGCCGCCTCGTCGCTCTCGCCGGGCTCGCGCTTGCCGCCGGGGAGGTAGAACAGGTCGACGCCTTCGGTGCGCACGCACAGGAGCCGTCCGTCACGCACGTGGACCCAGGCCAGGGCGTCGATCACAGCGGGGGTACCGGGCTGTGCCGGTGGGGTCGAGGACATGGGCCCACTGTAGGACGGGGAGGGAACCTCCGAACCCGCGTCCGCCGGGCGCCCCGAAGGACTAGCATCCGGACAGCGGCGAACACAGGGCGGCCCCGGCACCCCGGGGCCCGGGAGGGCAGGCGGCATGACGACGCGAACCCACGGAACCCGCGGAGGGGAGTCCGCCGGAGCGACCGTCGGGCCGCTCCTCGCGGACAGTTCCAGCGGTGGGGTCCCCCCGCAGGACGATGCCGGCAGAAAGGCCCGCGAACAGGCGTACAACCTGTACAGCGCGGCCGTCGGCGCCTGCCTGGGCCGCGCCGGCATCCGGCCGGATCTCAGGGGGAGGGCGGCCGCCCTCCTCGCGGAGGAGGCCCGCCTTCCCTTTCTCACCCCGGACGAGGTCGACGCGGTCAACGCGGAACTGCCCGGAGTCGTCGCCGGGCTGCGCGCCGAACCGGTGCCGGTCCGCGACGGGGCCACACCACGGGACCCCGGCCGCGTCCTGGACGACGCCGAGCTGGGCGCACTGTTCGACCTCGCCCTCCGCGACCGCCTCACCGGCACCGCCCGCGAACACCCCCGGCTGCTGCTCCTCGGCGGCCAGCCGGGGGCGGGCAAGTCCACCCTGCAACGCCTCGTCCTGCCCGTCCTGCCGGAGGGCACCGTCAGCTACGACGGCGACGACCTCCTGCGGCTCGCGCCCGACTACGAGTGGGCGATGGGCGCGGACGACGCGGCCGCCTCGGTCTCCCTCGCCCGACAGGTCGGCGGCCTGCACGGACTCGCCATGGAGTACGTGCGCGCCGGACGGGTGGACGTCGTGTGCAGCCACCCGCTGGGCCGGGCCGACTGGGCGGCCTCCTGGGTCGGAGGGTTCCGCGACGCCGGGTACCGGGTCGAGGTGGCGTTCGTGGCCACCCACGCCTCCAACAGCCGCCACGCGCTCGCCGACCGCCACGCGCGGGCCCGGGCGCACCAGGGGTTCGGCCGGGTCATGCCGGAGCTCCACCACGATCGCTTCTACATGGGGGTTCCCAACACGGTGGAGTTTTTGGAGACCCACCGGCTCGTGGACTCCCTCTACGTCCTCTCCCGCGACGGGGAGGTGCTCTACGCCAACCATCTGCGGGACGGCGACTGGCGGACCGAGCCCTTCGGCCGGATAGCCCTGGAGGCCGAGCGCGGTCGGCGTGAGCTCTGGCGCAGAGGAGCCGACGCCCCCTGACGCGGTGACCGGAAGGGGCCACCGGCCGGTGGGCCGGGAGATCTCGTACTTGGAGCGGGTGTGGGAGCCCACACCCGCTCCAAATACAGGGTCACCGGGTCTGAGGCCCTCGCGTCACACCGGTAACGGTTCCGGTCGGCCCGCTACCTCCGCGCGGTCAGCCTGGCCATGGCCTCCCGGTCCTCCTCCCCGAACCTCTCCTCCAGCTCCTCCGGGGCGGCGTCCAGGTCGATCCGCGACAGCGGAACCCCCCGCGCGGACCCGATCGCCCCGAGCCGCCGCAGCGCCCGGTCCCCGGCGTACTCCAGCAGCTCGCCCGGCGGCAGCTCGTAGTGCTGCGCCCCGGAGCTGCGGGACGGCTCCTCGCCCCGCGCCACCGTCGACATCACGTGCGGCAGCAGCTCGTCGAGCCGCTCCCGCACCACCTCCCAGTTGGCGTCGTCGGCCGCGACGTGCCTGCGGCACGTGAAGGTGCCCCACGCCATGTGCCGGCGCTCGTCGTCGCCGATCCTCCGCACGATCTGCCGCATCCCGGGGAAGATGTCCCGGACCGTGCACACGTGGTTCCACGCGTAGTAGCCGGTGAGCGCCAAAGAGCCCTCGATGATGTGGTTGTAGGTCACCGACGCCCGCACCTGGTTCCGGGGGCCCGGGTCGTCCATGAGCGCCTCCAGCGAAGCGGGCAGCTCCTCGTAGAACAGCGCCCGGTAGCCCGGGTTGGCGTCCACGTGCTCGTGGAGGTCCTCGTACACACCGAGGGCGTCCAGCCACAGCCGGAACGCCTGCACGTGCTTGGCCTCCTCGAAGGCGAACTGGGTCAGGTACATCTCGTCGCCGAGCCTGCCCTCCGCCGCCATCGCGCGCAGGAACGGCTGGAGGTCCTCGGTCACGGCCTCCTCACCCGCCACGAAGAACGCGCACAGCCGCAGGATGCGTTCGCGCGCCTCCCCTCCGAGCTTCTCCCAGTCCTCGGCGTCCCGGCTGAGGTCGATGTCCACCGGGTTCCAGAAGCGGGCGTTGCCCTTGGCGAACAGCTTGAGGGGCAGGGAGTCCCAGTTCAGGCCGCCGCTTCGGAGTGAGTGGAACCCTGTCCGGTGCGCGCCGGGGGAGCGGTGCGGGGGCCCGGGGGCGGGGGCGGGCTCGTCGGGCATGGGGGGACCTCCTGGGGGTGGGCTCTCCTCATGATTGGACACGATGGGGTCTCGTGTAAAGGGGATGAGTGGCGTGGGTCACTCGGAAGCCGAATTCGGTTCGGCCAGGAGGGCCCGAATGCGCACCTCGCACCGCCGTGGTCGGCATCACCGGCGATCCACCCCTCTCCGGAGCGGTACGGTCGTTGGGTACCGCTCGCACTGAACGATCCGATCGGGGGACGACGTGTTCTGTGGTGATCCCGGCACCGCCGGTTACGCCGCCTGCGCCGCCCAGACCCAGCTGTTCGCGCTGGCCTCCGCCATTCCCGCGCTTCTCGGGATGGTGCTCCTCATGGCCGCCTTCACAGCCCCGTCCGTCCGCGGGGACCGGATCCTGCGCACCCGCACCCTCAGCTACTCGCTGGTGGCGTGGGGCATCGCCGCGGGCACCTACGTCATGGGCGGCCTGCCCTCCGTCTGAGGGTCCCGGAACCCGGGCCCGGCCACGGGCCGAGGCGGCGGGAGGCCCCGCCCTAGGGCGTGTTCCGTGGATGCTTTCGGTTGATTCGGCGCTTGCGCCGATCGCCGCGAGCGGCCTCCAGGCAATCTCTCGCAAGACGAGTAGCGCAGGTCAGCCCGGGTCTGGCTGTCCAAGCGTGGTCGGCGCAGCGAGAGGCAGCCTGGCGGTTGCGAGCCCGGAATGATCCGCGGAACACGGCCTAGATCTCCTCGCCGGCCAGCAGGTCCGACGCGTCGGTGATCCGGTACGCGTACCCCTGCTCGGCGAGGAAGCGCTGGCGGTGCGCCGCGTAGTCCTGGTCGAGGGTGTCCCGGGCCACCACCGCGTAGAAGCGCGCGGCACGGCCGTCCGCCTTGGGCCGCAGGACCCGCCCCAGTCGCTGCGCCTCCTCCTGGCGGGACCCGAAGGAGCCCGACACCTGCACCGCCACACCGGCCTCGGGCAGGTCGATGGAGAAGTTGGCGACCTTGGAGACCACCAGCGTGCGCAGCTCACCGGAGCGGAAGGCGTCGAACAGCCTCTCGCGCTCCTTGTTGCGGGTCTCGCCCTTGATCACCGGGGCGCCCAGGGAGGTGCCCAGCTCGTCCAGCTGGTCGATGTAGGAGCCGATGACCAGCACCTGCTCCTCCGGGTGGCGCTCCACGATCTTGCGCACCACCGAGGTCTTGGTCTCGGACGACGCGCAGAACCGGTACCGGTCCTCCGGTTCGGCGGTCGCGTAGGCCAGGCGCTCGGAGTTCGAGAGGTCCACCCGGACCTCCACGCAGTCCGCCGGGGCGATCCACCCCTGGTTCTCCATGTCCTTCCACGGGGCGTCGTAGCGCTTCGGGCCGATGAGCGAGAACACGTCACCCTCGCGCCCGTCCTCCCGCACCAGTGTCGCGGTGAGCCCCAGGCGGCGCCGGGCCTGGAGGCTCGCGGTCATCCGGAAGATCGGCGCGGGCAGCAGGTGCACCTCGTCGTAGACCACGAGTCCCCAGTCGCGGGCGTCGAACAGCTCCAGGTGCGTGAACACGCCCTTCCGCTTGGCGGCCATCACCTGGTAGGTCGCGATCGTGACCGGCCGGATGTCCTTGCGTGTGCCCGAGTACTCGCCGATCTCGTCCTCGGTCAGGGACGTGCGCTTCAGCAGCTCCGTCTTCCACTGGTGCACCGACACGGTGTTCGTCACCAGGATGAGGGTGGTCGCACCGGTGAGCGCCATCGCGGCCGCGCCCACCACGGTCTTGCCCGCCCCGCAGGGCAGCACGACCACGCCGGACCCGCCGGCGTGGAAGCTCTCCGCGGCCTCCTTCTGGTACCCGCGCAGCTCCCAGCCGTCCTGGTCAAGATCGATGGTGTGGGCCTCGCCGTCGACGTACCCGGCGAGGTCCTCCGCGGGCCAGCCGATCTTCAGCAGCGCCTGCTTGAGGTTGCCGCGCTCGCTGGGGTGCACGGACACCGAGTCCTCGTCCAACCGGTCGCCCAGCATGCCCTTGAGCTTCTTCGCCCGTACGACCTCCTCCAGGACGGCCCGGTCGGAGGACTCCAGGACCAGCCCGTGCACGGGGTCGCCGACGATGCGGAGCCGCCCGTAGCGCTGCATGGTCTCGGTGATGTCCACCAGCAGGGAGTGCGGCACCGGGAACCTGGAGAAGCGGATCAGGGCGTCCACGACCTGCTCGGCGTCGTGCCCGGCGGCGCGGGAGTTCCACAGCGCGAGCGGCGTGATCCGGTAGGTGTGCACGTGTTCGGGCGCACGTTCCAGCTCGGCGAAGGGCGCGATGGCTCGGCGGCACTCACCGGCGAGCTCATGGTCGACTTCGAGCAGGAGCGTCTTGTCGGACTGGACGATCAGGCAGGACACACGGACCTTCAATCTCGCGGGTCGGGGGCGGCCTCAGGTGCAACGCGTCCGGGCCCCTGATCATGCCCTGCGGCCGAAAGACCCGCCCGGGGCCGCCCCCGCCCGCCGGAACGGTGTCCTCTCGTTCCCACGCGCCCGTATGCTCCGCGCCGGTCAGCCGTCACGGAGCGGACGGGAGGTCAGGTCTCGGAGGTGGCGATGAAGAAGACCATCAGGCATGCGAGGACGGCCATGATGCCCAGGACCACCCCGTTGGCGATCCAGGCGTAACGGAGGTGGCGCCGCGCCTTCTCCTGGTCGTTCTTCTCCGCCATGGAGAGTGCCGAGAAGACGAGGCCGACGACACCCAGGGCCCCGCAGCAGCTCACCACGAGGAGGATGGACACCACCAGCGCGAAGACCGAGCTCGTCTGGTGGGGCGGAGCCCCCCGGTACGGCTCCGCGGCGTGGCCGTACCCGGGTACGGGGTTGCCGTAGGCGCCGGGCGGGGAGCCGTACCCACCTTGGGGGGAGCCGTACCCACCTTGGGGAGCGCCGTATCCGGCAGGGTCGCCGTACCCGCCGGGATCGCCGTAGCCGCCGGTCGGCTGGGGGTAGGGGTTGCCGTAGGGGTCCGCAGGTGGTCCCGGCTGTCCGTCCGTCGGGTTGCCGTAGGGGTCTGGGTGCGATCCCGGCTGTCCGCCCGCGGGGGTGCCGTAGGGGTCGCCGGGAGGGCCGGGCTGCCAGTTCTCACTCAAGGTCGTGATCTCCGAAACGTGTGGATACGGGGATGGCGGGGCGCCGTCCTGCATGACGGCGGGTGGGGGAGGGGCGGGCGCGCGGCGGGGACCGGACGGTCAGACGCTGAGGAGGATGACCGCCAGGATCATGATCGGGATGAGGAACACCACCGACAGCACGGCGTAGGCGAAGTTGCACGCCCATGAGTACCGGAGGAAGCGTTCGACCTCCGCCGCGTCCGGGTTGCGCACGACCGCCATGATCCCGAAGCCGATACCGGGCAGGTTCGCCACCAGGAGGAAGAACCACATCCCCAGGTACAGGCCCAGAGCGGGCACCACCAGGCTGAGCACCGCCGCCACGAGGGCCGCGACCGCCCCGCCCAGCCGGGCCGGGGGACCCGTCGGACCTGCCTGGAGGTGCTCCCGCGAGGGGAAGCCGGCGGTCGGAGGACCGGCGGGGGGCGCGGTCCGTGCGCCGGGCGCCCCGGTCGGGCGTACCGAGCCGAGAGTGGAGCCCTGCTCCCGCTCCCAGAAGGCCTTGGGTCCGCCCTGGCCGCTCATCACCGCTCGCCCGCCTCCCGTCGTCGCCGAGGCCGCCCTCGCGGCCGTCACATACTGCCGCATACCCAGACCGCTGCGTGCGGACCCGGCGCCCGGCGGCACGGTTCGCCAAGCACCGGTCAGTAGTTGGTCACCGGGACGATCCCCTGGATCCACGAGCCCGCCTGGGTGAACATCACGAACGTCAGGACCATCATCACGAAGAGCATCACCCCGGCTGCGCCCAGGCAGTACCAGGAGTAGCGGGTGAGCGTCTCCGCCTGCTCCGGGCGGCCCCGGTCGCGGGCGTGGCCGGCACGCACCGCGAACACGATCCCGGCGACCCCGAACAACCAGTTCGCGCAGCACACGAAGGTGAGCGCGTGCAGGATGAGGGCCATGGTCGAACTGTTGGAGCCGCCGGGAAGCACCGTCCGGGTCTCCCCACGGGAGTCGTCCCGGTCGTCACCGCCACGGCGGTCCCGTTCGTCGAGGTCGTCCCGGTCGTTGCCGCGGGGAGGGTTCTGCGGGTCGCGGTTCCCCGCCCCACGGCCCCTTCCACGGCCGCCGGCGCGGTCGTCGTCACGTCCGTGGTCACGGGGGGACGATGCCCCGGGGGGCAGCGATGTGTCGCTCATGGGGGTGTCTCTCGCTGTCGGTGGGTCGACCAACTCGTCCCCACCCTAGTAGGACTCCGCCGCCCCGTGTCGGTCTCCGCCGCCGTCCTGGGCGCCTTTCCCGCCGCTCCGGCCGGGCCCGTCCAGTTCGGCGACCGCGTCGACCCGGTGCACGGCGAACCGGTGCACGGCCGCGCGCGTCGCGTCGTACGCGGTGAGGAAGCCCCCGTCCACACCCGACGGTTCCACGATCCGGCTCACCTGGCGGCCGTCCGTGTCCGTGTAGCCGATCCACACCCGCCGACCGTCCTTCGCGGCCCGGGTGAGCGCCTCCGACACCGCCGCGATCCGCGCCCCCGGCGGCCCGTCCTCCGGAAGGGGGATGAGCCAGCGCGCCGCCGTGGACGCCTCGTCCCCGGCCCGGACCGCCCGCACGGCCGCGCGCGCCATCTCCCGGAAGGAGCCCCCCGGGGGCGGCGGGGCGTCCACCGGGTCGGCCCGTCGCGCCTCGGGGCGGCTCAACCGCATGGACCCGTCCCCGCTCTCGGACACGGGGTGGTAGCCGAGCTGCCGCAGCCGCTCCATCAGGGAGGCCCGGTTGGAGCTGCTCGCCACCACGGTGGGCGCCAGCCGGAACAACCCCAGTTCCTGGGTGCGGCGGTCGCCGAGCAGCTCGTCCAGCAGTGCGGGCTCGTCGCAGCGCAGGTAGCTGGAGGCGGAACCGGCCCGCAGCCGCCCGTGCCGCCGCCCCACGTCGGACACCAGGTAGAGCAGCGCCTGGGGGAGCGGTGTACGCGAGTGGCGTTCGAGCAGGGTGGTGATGTCGGCGACCCCCTGCCCCGCGTCCAGCGCGCGGCGCACGGAGTCCTCCGTGAAGCGGTAGACGGTGGCGCCCCCGGTGGACTCCACGTCGGCGACCAGTGCCAGGTCGCGGGCGAGGCCGGTCACGAGGGGGCCGGGTGCCACCGCGGTCAGGTCGCCCTGGACGAGCACGTAGTCCAGCGGTTTCGGCATCTCCACCGCGAGGATCCTCGCGGCGTCGTCGTCCTCCCCGTCCAGGAGCGGACGGGTGTGCTCGGCCAGTGCACCGCGCCCGGTCAGACCGAGCGCCGCCGCCTCGGAGGCGGCGATCCGCACCAACTCGGCGTAGACGGGCGACTGGCGGCGCGGGTGGCGCCAGGACAGGCGGGAGGACAGGGACTCGGGCAGGGGCGCGAACCCGACCGGTGCGGTGGCCATCTCGCCCAGCAGGTCCCGGCGCGACTGGGGCGCGGCGGGGCGGACCAGACCGGCCCCGAGCACGTTGCGCACCCGGCCGCCGGAGTCGCGTGAGCCGTTCAGGGCCGCGACCCGGTCGGAGTCCAGCCACGCGGAGGCCAGCCGGAGCCAGCGGCGTTCGGGCGGGCCCGCCCGCCACAGGTCGTACACGCGGGTGGGCAGCCACTCGCCCTCGACCCGGTCGTCGGTGCCGAGCAGTCCGGCGGCGTAGGCGACCTCGACGTACAGGGCGGCGGTGGTCTCGTCGGTGTCCATCGTCTGGGCGGCGCGCCGCAGGTCGCGCACCCCCATGCCGCCGTTGCGGAGCACGGCGGCCGGGTCCTGGGACCAGCGTTCCAGCAGTTCCTCGATCGCCCGCAGGACGGTGAACGCCTGCCCGGCCGCAGCCCGGGTGACGGCGTCCCCGGGGTTCTCGGTGCCCGCGAACGGCGGCGGCGCGGTGGTGACCTCCCGGAACAGCAGCCCCGAGCGCAGGGCGAGGGCGGCCTCGCGCGGCAGCGTGAGGGTGTCGTCCCCGGTGGGGAGGAGCAGCGCGCGGGCGATCAGGGTCTCGACCGGGGAGGACGCCGTGGCGAGGGAGACCTCGCGGCGGGCGTCGGAGACGGTCCCGTTGGGAGGCCCCCACGCCATGCCGTCCAGCAGCCTGCGCGCCTGCGGCCCGAGCTGCCCGATGAGGCCCAGGACGCGCGCGGGGTCGGCCAGGAGGGTCGCGACCGTCTCGACGGGCGTGTGCGCGGTGCTGTCGGGGGCCAGATCGCGGGCGAGCCGCGTGGCCGCCCCGTGCGGCAGTCCGGCGAGCAGCACACGGGCGGGCGGCCCGAGCTGCGCCGGGTGGGGGATCAGGTCGCGCAGGACCTGGACGGGACGGATCCGCCCCCGGTCGGGCCAGACGAGGGCCAGTTCCAGCAGGGTGTCCAGGGCGTCGGTGAGGGGGTCGCCCGCAGGGGCGGCCCCGGTCGGGGCTCCCCCGCGTGCCGTCGTGCCCGCCCCGTCCGCCGGACCGGGGAGGGGGAGCGTGCCCAGCGCCTCGGCCAGGTCCACGGTCCGCGCCCCCACCGGTTCGGAGAGCCGGTCGTCGCCCAGCGCGATCACGGCCTCCAGCACCTGGAGGGTGAACCGGTCGAGTCGTTCGAGGACCCGTAGGACCGTGTTGCGGCTGGTGGCGCGGGCGGCGAGCGCGCCGATGTCGGCCGGGACCGGCTGCACGAGGTCGGGCCGGGCGGAGAGCAGGGCGGCCAGCTCGCCGTCCGACCGGCTCCGCAGCCAGGAGGTGAAGGTGGGGGGACGGCCCGGGGCGGAGGCCGCGGAGGTCCCCTCCCCTGGGTCGTGCTCGTCGGGTGCTGCGTTGTCGGTCATCGGTTCCACGCTAGGCGATGCCGGGCCCCGTGTTCGCGCGCGTCCCCGCGGTTCCCCGTTGTCACCATCCGTCACGGGTAGTGAGTCCGTATCCGAAGGGGATTCGGTGACCGAAACATGGAAAGGGGGGTTAAAGGCCAGGTCAATCTCGGCCAATATGGAATCATGACCCAGCGCTCGGAACAACTGGTACTGGACTATCTGTCCGAGGTCGGCCTGGTCCTGCACGGTCGGATGACGCCGAGGGAGCGAACCGCCTACCTCACGAAGGTGCGCTCGCGGATCGACGCGCGCCGCGCCGCCGCGGAGACCGACGGCCCCGAGGCCGTGCGAGGGATCCTCAGGGGCCTCGGCAGCCCGGAGGACCTGGTGGAGCGGGAGATCGCCGGCCGAGACCTCGACATCGAGGACGAGGAGCTGATCCCGCCCAGGCCGCGCCACGCCGACCGGCCGCCACCGCCCTGGCGGGGCGGACCCAGCCGTGGACTGATGTCCCTCGTGGAGGGGCCCGGCCAGACGGACATCCACATCACCGGCCGCCGCGCGGACCGGGCCGCCCGTGTGGCCCGGAGCGCCGAGAACCGGAGCACCGCGGGCCGGAGCGGCCCGGGCGGGGTGGTGGCACTGGTGCGTCACCACCCCGCCGAGGCGGCAGCCCTCGGCCTGATGCTGCTCACGGTGCCGTGGACACTCGGCCTCGCCTACCTGTGGGTGCTCGGCGCCGTGCTCGTCGTGCTCAGCCGGGTGTGGAGCGGCCGGGACAAGTGGGTCGGCGTCGGGGTGCCCCTGCTGGCGTGCCTGGTCGGGATGGCTTTGTGGGGCGGGGAGGCCAAGTTCGTCGACCAGTACGTCCAGGAGTCCCTGGCCGCCACCGGGGTCATCGGCCTCGCCCTGGGCTCCCTGGTGGGCGTGGTCTACCTCTACCCGAGGGCGCGGCGCTCGGCCGACGCGGCGGAGCGCCGGGCACGGACATGACGTCGCGCGCCTGGTGACCGTCCCGTGCCGCTGTCCTTCGGCGGGCGGAAGCGTGTTCGCGCAGTTCCGGCTGGTCATTGCTTGGCAAACGCTGAGGAATAACCTTTTACGGTCTGCCTGTTACTACGAGTCCTACGACACGGATTCGGGTAACCATGTCAGTACACCGTCGCTTTCGCTTCACGACGGTCGTATCGGTAACCGGCGAACCGGCCTCCAGTTCGGGCGCCACTCCGGTCGAGGCGGCCCGTTTCACCGCCGAGTCCCGTCCCACACTCCGCAACCAGCGGTAGGGGCCGCCAACACCGTACGAGGCCCGGGTGAGCCGTATCCGGGCCTCGTTCTCGTGCAGGGGGAAGCCGTTCGGCACCCCCGGAGAGTTCCCCGCTTTCCCGGCGGAGAATGATGCCCTCGCGTCCGGAAGGCCTTCCGCACTAACCTTGATCCACCACCCATGAAAACCACGGGAGCCCGGGGAGACGGGCGGGCCACGGGACACGTGCGCCTTTCCGGCCCCGGCGCCCGCCAGCGAAAGCACGAGGTCCCCACGTGCCCACCGGCAAGGTCAAGTGGTACGACGGCGACAAGGGTTTCGGATTCCTCACGCGCGACGACGGTGGTGAGGTCTTCGTGCACTCCTCGTCCCTCCCGCCCGGCACCACGGCGCTGCGGCCCGGACAGCGGGTCGAGTTCGGCGTCGCGGACGGCCGCAGGGGCACCCAGGCGCTCCAGGTCGTGCTCCTCGACGTCCAGCACTCCGTGGCCAGGGCCCGCCGCAAGAGTCCCGACGAGATGGTGGCCATCACCGAGGACCTCATCAAGCTGCTGGAGGGCCTGTCCACCGGCTACCGCAGGGGCCGCCACCCGGAGGGCAGGGAGGCCGCCAGGATCGCCTCCGTGCTGCGCGTGGTGGCCGACGACCTGGAGTCCTGAGGGTTCCGGGCCCTCCCGTTCCGCCCCGGGAGGGCCCCTCCGACGCCGCAAGACTTGATCAAGAGCATGTATCGGGCGAACCTTGACCCGCGTTATGGTCAAATCGGTGCTCGCGATCAGTGAGAATGGGGAACGTGAGCCCTTCTCGACGTTCTCCTGTACCGGACAAGGCCTGTGTCGACGCGGTGGAGTTGGCCCGCTCGGTGGCTGCCGAGGCCGGGCGACCCGAATGGGTGGGTGACGCTCTCGCTCCCCAGGTCGAGGACACGCGCCTGGTCACCCACTACTTCACCTGCCTCGACCCCGCCTACCCGGGGTGGAACTACGCGGTCACCGTGGTCCGCGCCTCGCGCGCCAAGGACGTCACGGTCAACGAGGTCGTTCTGCTCCCCGGCGAGGGCGCTCTCGCGGCGCCCGAATGGCTGCCCTGGAAGGAGCGGCTGCTCCCCGGCGACCTCGGTGTCGGCGACCTCCTGCCCACGGAGGAGGACGACGAGCGCCTCATCCCCGGCTACGCCCAGGTGCCAGAGAGCGAGCTGGACGCCGAGGGCATGGACCAGCAGATGGTCTGGGAGCTGGGACTGGGCAGACGCCAGGTCCTCTCCGAGGTCGGGCGCGAGCAGGCCGCCGAGCGCTGGTACAACGGCGATGCCGGCCCGCGCAGCCCGATCGCCGCGGCCGCGCCCGACCGCTGCACCACCTGCGGTTTCATGACCCCGCTGGCGGGTGAGCTGCGCCAGATGTTCGGCGTGTGCACCAACGAGTACGCACCCGACGACGGCCGCGTCGTCTCCATGGACCACGGCTGCGGCGCCCACTCCGAGGTGCGCCGTCCCGAGCCGCAGGCCGGTCCCAGCGGCCCGGTCATCGACGAGATGGGTTACGACCACATCGTCTTCGACGACACCGCCGAGCTGGAACTGGTCTCCTCCGACTCCTGACGGGCCGCACCCCGCCGCCGGAGAAAGCACGCCCCACCGCGTTGTCAGACCCTGGCCCCCCTTCCAGGTGGGCTAGGGTCTTCCTACCGCACCCACCCTCGCCCCGGGTGCACCGTGCCGGGTCGTGCCCGCAGCGCAGGAGGAACCCACCATGGCCGAGCCGGTGACCGCTTCGGCGGTCGACCCCTACAACACCGCCGAACTGCGACGACGCGTCCTCGCGGCGTGGGCCGACGCCCCGGCCAGGTTTCGGGAGGACGCCAACGCGGAGGAGGACTTCGCGCTCGGCGGCTACCGCGACAGGGTCGTGGTCGAGCTCGCACAGAACGCCGCCGACGCGGCCCGCAGGGCCGGTGCGCCGGGGAGGTTGCGCCTGGCGCTGGACGGACTCCGGCTGACCGCCGAGAACACGGGCTCCCCGCTGACCCCCGACGGGGTGGAGTCGCTGGCGACGCTGCGCGCCTCCACCAAACGCGGCGAGCAGGGCGCGACCGGACGCTTCGGCGTCGGCTTCTCCGCGGTCGCCGCGCTCAGTGACGACGTCACCGTGGACTCCGGCGGCTCGGCGGTCCGCTTCAGCGCCGAGGCCGCCCGCGAGGCCGTCGCGGGGCTGCTGGCCGAAGGCGGGACCCACGCCGACCTGGTGGACGAGGTGGGCCGCCGCTCCGGGCACGTGCCCATGCTGCGGCTGCCGTTCCCCGCGGTGGCGGCGCCCCCCGGCGACTACGACACCGTCGTCACCCTCCTGCTCCGCGACGACACCGCACGCCTGCGCGTGCGTGAACTCCTCGGCCGCACCGGGGAGGCACTGCTGCTCGCCCTGCCCGGCCTCGCGGAGGTCCGTGTGTCCGTGGACGGTGAGGAGCACGTCCTCACCCGGCAGGACGTGCCCGCGGACCCCGCGGACGTTCCGGACACCGACCCGGCCACGCTCGCATCAGAGGCCTCATCCGCCTCTGGGAACGCCCCCGCCGCACAGGTGGCGGGCACCGGCACCGCCGACCTCGTCACCAGCCGCCGGGACGCCGAGGGCACGCGCACCACCCTGTGGAGGGTCCTCAGCCGCTCCGGCGAGTTCGATCCCTCCCTCCTGGTGGACCGTCCCACGGAGGAGCGCGACCGCACCTCCTGGTCGCTGACCTGGGCGGTTCCGGTGGCCTCCGACGGAACGGTCTCCGCACTGCCCGCCGGCGTCGAGAACGTCGTCCACGCCCCCACCCCCACCGACACCGAACTCGACCTCCCCGCCGTCCTCATCGGCACGTTCCCGCTCGGCAGCGACCGCCGCGCCGTCCAACCCGGAGCGGCCACCGACCTGCTGCTCATGGAGGCGGCCGAGGCCTACTGCGCGCTCCTGCGCCGCTTCGACGGACGGGTCGCCCTCGACCTCGTCCCCGGCACCCGCGTGGGCGGCGGCGCCATCGACGCCGTCTTCCGCGCCCGCGTCGCCGAACCCCTCCGGGACACCGCGTTCCTGACCACGGCCTCCGGCGCACCCGTCGCCCCGCGCGACGCGGCACTGCTCGACACCGGCGGGGCGGGCGGCGCCGCGGACCTCGCCGCCCTCCTGGCCGAACTCGTCCCCCCGCTGCTTCCCGGCTCCTGGAGCCCGCGCCACCCGGCGCTCGCCGCGCTGCGCGTCCACCGCCTCGGCCTGGCCGACGTCGCCGACCTGCTCGCCGACACCGACCGGCCGCCGCACTGGTGGGCGTCCCTCTACTCCGCTCTCGACAGCGCCGGAAGCGGCGGCGCGGACCTGGACGAGCTCGGCTCCCTCCCGGTCCCGCTGGCGGACGGCCGACTCGTGCGCGGCCCCCGCTCCCTGCTCCTCCCCGGCGAGGACTGGGCCGACGTCGGCGACGCCCGGGGCGACAGGATCTCCACGGAGGCCCTCGCCGCACTGGGCGTGCGCGTGGTCCACCCCGAGGCCGTCGACCCGCTCCTGCGCCGTCTGGGCGCGGTGGAGGCCGGCCCCGCCACCGTCCTGTCGGACCCCCGCACCGAGGCGGCCGTGCGCGACTCCCTCGACGCCGACGACCCCGAACCCCTCGCCGAGGCCGTCCTCGACCTCGTCGCGGCGTCCGGCACGACCGTCGCCGACGCGCCCTGGCTGGCCGAACTCGCCCTGCGCGACGACGAGGACGGCTACTCGGTCGCCGCCGAACTCCTCGTCCCGGGCGCGCCCCTGGCCGCCCTGCTCGTCGACGACGCACCCTTCGGCACCGTCCACGAGGACCTCGTCGAACGCCACGGGGCCGACACCCTGCGCGCGGTCGGCGCCCTCTGGGAACTCAACGTGGTCCGGGTCGAGGAGGCCGCGCTGGGGGAGGACCTGGTCGCGGAGTTCGACGGCGCCGCCGGCGAGGACGGCCCCGACGGGCTGGAGGACTGGGCCGACGAGGTCCTCGAACGCGTCGGCGACCCCGAACTGCCGCCGGTGGTGCCCGAGCTCGTGTGCGTCGCCGACCTCGACTGCGTGGCCGACGACAGCTGGACGCAGGCCCTGGCGATGCTGTCCCGCGGACCGCTCCGCGAGGCCGTGACCGAACCCGCCCGCCTCCTCATGCCCGACGGCCGCGTCGTGGACGTGCCCTCGTACACGGCGTGGTGGCTGCGCTCCCGCGCCCTCCTGGGCGGCAGCGCGCCGGTCGAACTGCGCACCGCCGACGCCGACCCGGCCCTGGCCGGTCTCTACGACGAGGTCCCGGCCGACGTCGATCCCGAGTTCGCCCGCGCCCTGGGGGCGCGCGCCACCCTCGCCGACCTGATCACCGACCCCGAGGGGCCGGACGACCTGCTCGCCCGTCTGGCGGACCCCGCACGGCACGTGGACCGCGCGTCGCTGCGCCTGGTGTGGACCGCGCTCGCCCTCGTCGACACGGAACTGGTGACCCCGCCGTCCCGTGTGCGGGCCGTACGCGGCGGGGCGATCGTGGTCGCCGACGCGGAGGAGGCCGTGGTGGTGGACTCCCCGGACCTGCTGCCGCTGCTGGAGGGCCGTCCGCTGGTCCTCGCCCCCGACGACGCCGCCGAGGCCCTGGCGGACGTCCTCGACCTCGACCTGGCGAGCGAGTCCGTCACCGGGAAGGTCGGGTCCGCCGGGCAGGTCCGCCCGGTCCCCGACGAGGCGGACCTGTTCCTGGACCCCGCGGGGGAACCGGACCGCACCTACGTGCACCACGAGACTCTCACCGTGGACGGTGTCGAACTGGAGTGGTACGTCGGCGACGGCTCCGCGCACGCGTCCACCACGGACGGCCTGGCGCGCGCCCTGTGCTGGCGCGCCCGGCAGTGGCCCCGGCGGCACCTGGTCGCCGCCGCGCTGCGCGACCCGTCCTCCGCCGCCCGCCTCCTCGCCGAGGCGGACCTGGAGTAGCGCGGGACCGCACCCCGCACGGCCCCCGGCCCCGCCGGGGGCCGGGTCAGGCCAGGACCTCGGCCAGACGCTCGCCCAGCCCCCGCTCGGGCTCGCCCCACGTGCCCACCTCGACCTCGTCGCCCACCGCCAGGCCCCCCGGCCGGGTGACGGCGAACATGGCGCCGAAGGACACCCCGCCGCCGTCCGCGCGCCGGTAGCCCGCCAGGGTCCGCAGGGGCTCGGGTCCGTCCCTCTCACCCCGCACCTGGTCCACGGTCGTCACCACACAGCGGATGCACACCTTCGCGTAGCCCAGCTCGGCGGTCCCCAGGCGGAGGGAGCGCACCCGGTCCTCGGTGTGCGGCCGCTCCCACCCGGACACCACGACGTTGGGGCGGAACCGGTCGATCGGCACGGGCTCGGCGCCGCGCTCCAGGATGCGCGTGCTGAGCAGGTCCAGGGAGGAGGCGGACACCAGAAGGACCGCGCTGTTGTCCGCGAACCCGCTGGTACCGGGGGTCGTCCCCCCGGTCAGGCGTCGGTGGTCGTCGGGTACCCGCACCAGGCGGCTCGGCGCGCCCAGCACGTCGGACAGCCACGCGGCGACCGCGTCCCCCTGGTCCACGCCCACGAACGGCTTCCGGTGCAGGACGACGTCCAGCCGGGGGCCTTCGGGGTCGACCCCGACGTCGAGGGGTCCGAACCCGTCCGTGTCCAGCCGCAGGACGGTGCCGTCGTCGGTGACCCCGGCGCGCACACGCGCCAGCCGGGGGTCGTTGCGCTGGCTGCGGAAACCGCCGCCGCCGTCGACCACCATGAACGCGCGGTCGTGGATGATCCCGGCAGGGGTCACGGGGGCGGAACGCAGGGAGGTCCCGGCACACCCCTTGACGGGGTAGTGGACGAGTTCGGAGATTCGAGCCATGGGCAGACGTTACCGCCCGCCCCTGTCGGGGGTTGCGGGCCCTGCGGCCCCGCGGGGTAGCCTCCACTCCTCCGAGACCGTGTTCCGACACCGACGGGATTCCCCATGCGCGCCACCCTCCCCCGCCTCGCCCTGGGTGCCCTTTTGCTCACCACCGGCTGTGCCGGCGGGGAGGGGGCCGTCGGCCCTTCCCCCGCGGTGCCCGCGGAGGACGAGCCGACGGAACACGTCTTCGCCGCCGGTGAGCAGATCACCGCGGACCTGACGATGTACGACGGTGACGACGGCCGCCGGACGCCCTTCTTCTCGGGGTACCGGCCCACGATCGAGTTCCGGCACACGGGGCGGTCCGGCGAGTGCGGGGTGCGGCTGCCCGTCGACCTGCGGGAGTTTTCGCCGGGGGAGACCCACATGGTCGTCCTGGAGTGCGACATGGAGGTCGTGGTCCCCGTGGACGATCCGGGGTTCGCACTGGTGGAGGAGGGCGTCGAACGCGGCACGGGCGAGGTGGTCCCCACCGGGGAGGGGTGACCGCCCACCCTGATCGTACCGCCCTTGCCTTATATAGGTGCATGCTTATATTCTGGCGGCATGCACGCCTTCGACGTCCTCGGGGACCCCGTCCGCCGCCGCCTGCTGGAGCTGCTCAACGACGGCGAGCGCTCCTCGGGCGAGCTGACCGAGGTCGTACGGGCGGAGTTCGGCATCTCACAGCCCGCCGTCTCCCAGCACCTGCGGGTGCTCAGGGAGAACGGGTTCGCCACCGTGCGCAAGGACGGCAACCGCAGGCTCTACGCCGTGGACACCGAGCCGATGCGCGACGTCGACGCCTGGCTGCGGCGCTTCGCCGCGCGCTGGGAGCCGCACCTGATGGCACTCGACACCGAACTCGCCCGGGGCAGACGCGAACGCCGGCTCCGGAGCCGCACCGATCAGGAACGGAAGCCATGACACCCACACCGGGGGAAGCACGATGGACATAGAGCACGAGGTCGACGAGGTCGGCCGATCGGTCAGCACCCGTGCGACCGGGTCCGGCCAGGAGAGCGCCGTCACGATCAGCCGCGCCTATGACGTGCCGGTCGAAGACCTGTGGGACGCCTGTACCGACCCGGAGCGCCTCCCCCGGTGGTTCCTCCCGGTCACGGGGGACCTCCGCGTCGGCGGCACGTACCGGCTGGAGGACAGCGCGGGTGGCCGGGTCCTGGCCTGCGAGCCGCCGCACTCCTTCAGCGTGACCTGGGAGTACGACGGTGAGACGAGCGAGGTGGAGGTCCGCTTCTTCGCGGAGTCCGGCAGCCGCTCGCGGTTCGAGCTGTCCCACATCGCGCCGCACAACGAGTTCTGGGAACGGTTCGGGCCCGGGGCCACGGGCATCGGATGGGAACTGGGGCTGATCGGTCTCCTCCCGCATCTGGTCAGCGGCGCGAACGTCGCGCCGGAGGTCACCGCATGGGCCCGGTCCGAGGAGGCGCGGCGGTACATGGAGCTGAGCGGCCGCCGCTGGGCGACGGCGCACGCGGAGTCCGGCGCGGACCCGGAGAAGGCGGATGCCGCCGTGGACCGCACCATCGCCTCCTACACGGCGCCGCCGGAGGAGGACCCCGCCGACCAGGACTGAGGGCCCGGAGCCGGAGCGGCCCGCCCCGGGCGGCGGATCAGCGGGCGACCCGGAAGAAACCCTCCGAGATGAGCGTGCGCAGTGCGTCCGGCGTCCGCTCCCGCACGACCGCCGGGTCCTCGCCGATGAGCTGTGCGATGGCGTCCAGGAGCGGACCCACGGGCATGGTGCCGTCGCACACCCCGGCCAGGGCGGCCTCGACGGTCCCCACCCGGGCGACCCGGCGGGGGCCGTTCTGCTGGCGCAGCACGATCTTCTCCGGGTCCGGGGCACCCGGCGTGCCCACCCGCTCCTCCACCACCCCGGGAGCGAGCGCGACGTGGGCCGACAGCAGGGCGGCGTCGGTGAGCCGCAGCGCCGTCATCGCCCCGTCCACCACGTCGGGCAGGTACGGGCCGACCGGCTGCTCGATGTCGTGCCGCAGTTCCTCCACGCGCACCGTCGCGTCCTGGGCCACGTCGTTGCGCAGACTGATCCAGCCGAAGCCGATGCCCTTGATGCCCTCGCGCTCGAAGTAGTCCAGCCAGGCGTCGTAGCGGCGCGTGTACTCGGGCGTTCCGTGCTCGCAGGAGTCGCGCAGCCACAGCTCGACGTACTGGGCGGGGTCCTGCACGTCGCGCTGGACCACCCAGCCCGAGCAGCCGGTCCCCGTCACCCAGCCGCCGACCCTGTCCTCCCAGTCGTCGCCGTCGGAGTGCACCCAGTTCGCGAGGATCTGGCACCAGCCGCCCTCGGTGAGGTGCGCGGGAGCCTGCCGCACCAGCTCGGCGCAGACGGTGTCACCGGGAAGGTCGGACTCCCGGTAGGTGTACCGGGACGAGTCGGGGGTGATCACGAACGGCGGGTTGGACACGATGAGGTCGAACCGCTCACCCTCCACCGGTTCGTACAGGGAACCCTGTGCCAGGCGCGCGCCGGTGACCCCGGACAGGGCGAGGCTGATCCCGGCCAGGCGCACGGAGCGCGGGTTGAGGTCGGTGGCGACCACCTCGCGGGCCCGTGACGCCAGGTGCAGCGCCTGCACGCCGCAGCCGGTGCCGACGTCCAGGGCGCGTTCGACGGGGCCGTCGACGATCAGCTGGGACAGGGTGGCGGACGCGTTGCCCGCGCCCACCACGTGGTCGTGGCGGGGGACGGCGCCGCTGCCGGGCCGCACCTTGGGGTCGGAGACCACGAAGCCGGGCCTGCCGTCCTCCAGGTCCCACGGGCCCAGGTGGACGAGGGCGCGCACGACGGGACCGCCGGCGCCCTCCTCGACGGTGACCAGACCGGCCTCGGCCAGTTCGTCCACGGGCAGGATGGTCCGCGCGGCCCGTGCGGGGATGGGCGACTGGAGCCACCACAGGCGCAGCAGCAGTCCGAGCCGTTCCTCCCCGCCGGTGGCGCGCAGGGCGGGCACCAGCTCTTCGCGGGCCAGGGCCCGGGCGGCGGCGTCGCCCAGCCGGTCGCGGACGCCGGACACCGTGTAGTCGGCGTCGATGAGGATGCCGCGGAGTCGGTCGGCGAGGCCGCGCGGGAATTCTGTCTCAGACACCCGCCCATTATCGGGCAGAACAGCGGTGCCCCGCCGACAGGAGGTGCGTCCTGGTCAGGGGGTGTCGGAGAAGCGGGAGGCCAGGCGCTCTGCGGACTCGTCCCTTTTGCGGAGCAGGCGCGGTATGTACAGGAATCCGAACACGCCGAGTGCGGTACCGGTCACGCAGACGCCGATCCACCAGCGCTCGGTCTGCGGGAGGGCGTCGCCCATGGCGAGGAGGACGACGAGGGCGACGGCCCACGCGAGGGTGCCGATCGCGGCGGGCACGCGGTAGTCGCTCTCGTGGACTTCCGGGTCGGGCTGGCGAGGTGTGCGCACGGACCAAGGCTATCCGTTCACACGGAGACGGCGGCGGTGCTCTCGCGCCCTGGGCTCCGAACAGGGAAGCGTTCGTCACACTCCACTTTCGGATCATCCGATCATATGGCGATTTCTATGAAACTCGTGTGAAACATGTGTCGGCTCTTGTATGAACCTGCAACTAATCTGGCGCAGAATCCTTGTTGTCCGGTAACACGACCAGGTCAGGCTGACGACGTGAACGCACCAACACCATCCCCCACCGACGACAGAGCGGCCTCAGCCCCCAGGGGCCCCGTGGACCGCTTCTTCCACATCTCCGAGCGGGGCTCCACCTTCGGCACCGAGATCCGTGGCGGTCTGGCGACCTTCTTCGCCATGGCGTACATCATCGTGCTGAACCCCCTGATCCTGAACGGCACCGCGGACGTCAACGGCGACGTCCTGGAGGTCCCCCAGCTCGTCGCCGTCACCGCTCTGGTCGCCGCGATCAGCAGCGTCCTGATGGGCATCGTCAGCCGCTACCCGTTCGCGCTCGCCGCGGGCATGGGCCTCAACGCCGTCGTCGCGTACGGTGTCGCGCCGCTGATGACCTGGTCCGACGTCTTCCTCCTGCTGATCCTTGAGGGCGTCATCCTCATGGTCCTGGTCCTGACCGGCTTTCGCACCGCGGTCTTCGCCGCCATCCCCGGTGGGCTGAAGATCGCCATCGGCGTCGGTGTGGGCCTGTTCCTGACGATCATCGGCTTCGTCAACTCCGGCTTCGTCCAGGGCGGCGGCGGCACGGTCGTCAGCCTCGGGAACGGCGGGCTGAACACCCTTCCCCTGCTGATCTTCGTCATCGGCCTCCTGGTCACCATCGGGCTCTACGTCCGCAAGGTCCCCGGCGCGATGCTGCTGGGCATCGTCGTCTCCACGATCGCCGCCATCGTCGTCCAGTCGCTGTTCGGCAACCGCGGTGACGGCCTCGCCTGGCAGCTGCCGGGCTCCACCCCGAGCCTGCCGACGTCGGTCGGCGACGTCGTCGCCCTCCCGGACCTCTCCCTGATCGGCCTGTTCGCCGAGGGCGGCTTCAACATCGCGGCCCGCTGGTCCGACGTGGGCATCGCGACCGTCGTCATGCTGCTGTTCACGCTGATGCTGGCCGACTTCTTCGACACCATGGGCACCATGGTCGGCGTCGCCCACCAGGCGGAGCTGACCGACGAGAACGGCAACCTGCCCAAGACCCGCGAGGTCCTGGCCGTCGACGCGTTCGGCACGGTCTTCGGCGGCGTCGCCTCCGCGTCCATCGCGACCGTCTACGCCGAGTCCGCCGCGGGCGTCGCCGAGGGTGCGCGGACCGGCATCGCGCCCATCGTCACCGGACTGATGATGCTCGGCGCGACCTTCTTCGCGCCGCTGGTCACCATCGTGCCGTTCGAGGCCGCCACCCCGGTCCTCATCATCGTCGGCTTCATGATGCTGCTGCCGGTCGGCAAGATCGACTTCATGGACCCGGCCGTGGGCCTGGCGTCGTTCTTCGCGATCGTGATCATGCCGTTCACGTACTCGATCGCCAACGGCATCGGCATGGCGTTCATCGTCTACACGTTCGTGCGCCTGGTCGAGGGCAAGCCGCGCCAGGTCCACCCCCTCATGTGGGTGGTCTCCGTCGTCTTCCTCCTCCACTTCGCCGAGGCTCCGATCTACGCGCTCATCGGCTGATCCCCGCCCCGGCCCGGGCCGGGAATTCCTGCGACAGTGGACGGCGTTGACCCCAGTGATGAGTCAACGCCGTTTACTTATGTGTCCACACCATGGGTCGGTGGCCGCATCAGTCCCTCCCCGGCAGCCCGTCCGGGCGGGGAGGGACTGATGCGGCGTATCGCCATGTTCCGCTCACTGGCCGTCCGCAACTACAGGCTCTACGCCATCGGCCAGCTACTCTCCAACCCCGGCACCTGGATGCAGCGCATCGCCCAGGACTGGCTGGTCCTCCAGCTCAGCGGCGGCAGCGGCATCGCACTCGGTATGACCACCGCGCTCCAGTTCCTGCCACTGCTCCTCTTCGGGCTGTGGGGCGGCGCGCTGGTCGACCGGCTGGACAAGCGCAGACTGCTGATCTGCACCCAGAGCGTCATGGGAGCGCTCGCCGTCGCCCTGGGCGTCCTCGCCACCGCCGGCGCGGCCCAGGTCTGGCACGTGTACGTGTTCGCCTTCGCCCTCGGCCTCGTCACCGTGCTCGACAACCCCGGGCGCCAGGCCTTCGTCCCCGAGATGGTCGACCGCGAACACCTGTCCAACGCGATCGCGCTCAACAGCGCCAGCTTCCAGCTCGGCAGGGTCACCGGCCCGGCCATCGCCGGCCTGCTCATCGCGGTGATCGGCAGCGGCCCCGTGTTCCTGATCAACGGGGCCTCGTTCGGGTTCACGATCATCGCCCTGGCGATGATCCGCACCGCCGAGCTGACCACCACCGAGCGGGTGCCCCGCGGCAAGGGGCAGATCCGCGAGGGGCTGCGCTACATCGGCGGCAGACGCGACCTCGTCCTGCTGCTGGTCCTGGCCGCCGCCACCCAGTTCTTCGGAGCGAACGGCCAGAACCAGATCGCGCTGGTGGTCAACAACGTCTTCGAGGCCGGCGCGGCCGCGTTCGGTGTGGCCGCCGCCTGCCTGGCCGTGGGCGCCCTGGTCGGCGCGCTCCTCGCGGCCCGGCGCGACCGCCCCAGGCTGCGCCTGGTGCTGATCGGGGCGATGTCCTTCGGCGCGCTCCAGGTGGTCGCGGGGCTGATGCCCGGCTACGTGGCGTTCATCGTGGTGCTGGTGCCCATGGGCATGGCCTTTTTGACCTACGTGACGACCCTCAACGCCACCTTCCAGCTCAGTGTCGACCCCCAGATGCGCGGGCGCGTCATGAGCATGTTCCTGCTCGTGTTCATGGGCGTGACCCCCATCGGCGCACCCGCCGTGGGGCTGCTGGCCGACGCTTTCGGACCGCAGGCCAGCCTGATCATCGGCGGCACGGTCACCGTGCTGGTGGTCGCGGCGCTCACCGGCCCGCTGTTCAGGGTCCACGGGGTCAGGGTGCGCGACCTGTTCCCGGGCCGCCGGAGGGCGGCAGCGCCGCCCGCCGATCCGGAGCCGCAGGAGGAGGAGGGGGCCGGGCGGGTCCTGGCCGAACGCGACGCGGACGGCGTCACCGCGGCCGGGTCCACCGGTGGCCCCGACGATCCCGGCAGGCCCCCCGAGGACGCGGTCACCCGTGCCTGAGCCCCGGTCGTGGAGCGGGTCGGCGGCCCCGGGCCGAGGACCGGGAGGACGCGGGAGATGACGCGCCTGGGCGGGCGGCGGGGACCCGCGGACCCGACTCGCCGGGATGCGGCGGGGCCACGGGAAGGTGAGGATGGGGGGATGAGACTGTTCGTTGCCCTGGTGCCACCGCCCGACGTGGTGGAGACGGTGTGCGAGGCCGTCGACCGGGGGCGCCGCCACACCCCCGAGCTGCGGTGGACGCCTCCGGGTGAATGGCACCTGACCCTGCTCTTCCTCGGTGAGGTCGCCGACGACCTGCTGCCCGGACTCACCGCCGCGCTCGGGAGGGTGGCCCGCGACAGGAGGCCCCTGGAGCTCGCGGCGCGCGGCTGGGGGACCTTCCCGCGCAGCAACGCCCGCTCCTCCGTGCTGTGGTCCGGCGTCAACGGCGACACCCAGGCCCTCGGCATCCTCGTCGACCGGCTGCGGTCGGCCGCCGACCGGAGCGGCGTCACGGTCGACCAACGCCCGTACGTGCCCCACATCACGGTCGCCCGGAGCCGCCCCGCGCGGGACCTCGCCAGCACCGTCCACTCCCTCGGAACCCTGCGCAGCCGCAGGTGGGAGGTGCGCGAGATGCACCTGGTGGAGAGCCTCCCCGAGTCGGCGGACCGCTACCGGACCGTCCGAACCTGGGCGTTAGGCTGGGAGCCGGATCCCACCCCACCACCGGAGCGGAGCACGTCATGAGCATGCTCACCAACAACCGCAAGCAGCGGTGGCTGCTGCCCGTGGTCCTGGGCTCCATCATGCTGATCGTGGTCCTGGGAGCACTCCTGGGCTGAGCACGGCCGCCGGACCGACTGACCCGGGGCGGCGGTGTCCCGCTTCCGCGCCGCCCCGGTCACGCGGCGGCGGAGGCCAGGCTCGCCGCGTGCGCCACCAGCGCCGCGTTGTCGTCGGCCTCCGTGCCGTCCGGGAGCCGCATGGTGTCCTCCAGGCCGATCCGGATGTCGTAGCCCGAGGCCACCGCCGACTCCAGCAGCGGCCAGGCGGTCGCGTCCGCCCCGTGCAGCATCCGGGGGGCGTCCACCCGGGCCCGGTCCAGGAGCGAGAGGATCGCGTCCGCGTTGCGCTCGGCGTCCTCCACCGTGACCTGGGTCGGCTCGACCAGCACCGACGACACCCGCATCTTCGTGGCGACCAGGATGCGGGCCGCCTCCACCGTCCACACCCCCGCCTCCACGTCCACCCTGCGGTCGTCCAGGAGGTGGGCCAGGTCGACCGAACCCGCTTCGTGCAGGTTGAGTGTGACCGAGTCCGGTAACAGCGGGGACGCCCACCTGTGTACGAGGTCGTAGCGGCGCCACGGATCCGACTCCGCGGACAGCGACGTGGTCAGCGACACCGGCACGGCCGGGCCGTCGGACCGCAGACCCTCCATCAGTGGCGTGACCACCTGCGGTTCCAGCGACTCGGCGCCCCCGGGGCCGCGCGGGTGGACGTGGATGGCGTTCGCGCCCGCGGCGACCACCGCGTGGGCGTCCGCCACCAGCTGGTCCACGGACACGGGCAGAGCGGGGTGCGCTCCGGGGCGGCGGTCCCCGTTCAGACAGGCGACGATCCTCATGAGGGCTCTCCTAACGGCGCTCCGTAAGCCCAAATGTGCCCGTTCGTGCCCGGGCGCAAGCCACCTGGGCCGCGCCCTGGCAGGATGGCGTCCATGAGAAGACCGCTCGCGCTGGCCGCGACCGCACTGCTCGCGGCACTTCCCGCCGCCCCGGCGCTGGCGTCCCCCGAAGATCCGCAGGCCCCCAGCGGCGGCGTCGACTACCCGAGGGGCGGCGAGGGGCCCGAGGGTTCGGAGGTGGCGTTCGAGTTCCAGGACGCGAGGATCTCCGAGTCCAGCGGCATCGCGCCCTCCGCGCTGCACGAGGACGTGTGGTGGACGCACAACGACAGCGGCGATCACCCGAGCGAGGTGTACGCGGTCGACGGGTCCGGGCAGACGCTCGCCACCGTCTCCCTCGGCCTGGAACGGCGCGACTGGGAGGCGGTCGCCGTCGCGGAGGGGCCCGACGGGGCGCCGTCGGTCTTCGTGGCCGACATCGGCGACAACTTCGGCGGCAGCTGGGCCGACTACAGGGTCTACCGGTTCCCCGAACCGGAGGTCCTCGCCGACGGGGTGGTCGAACCGGTGACGCTGACGTTCACGTACGCGGACGGCGGCCGGGACGCGGAGTCGATGATGATCGATCCGCGCGACGGGCGGGTGTACACGGTGTCCAAGGAGTTCTCCGGAGGCCTGTACGCGGCTCCCGGGACGCTGGACCCCGAGGGCGCGAACGTGCTGGAGCGGATCGACTCGGCGCCGCTGTTCGCCACCGACGCCGCGTTCGGACCGGACGGCACCCGGTACGTGATCCGCACCTACTGGGGCGCCACGGTCTACGACTCCACCGACGGGGTGCCGGGCCGCCCGCTCGGCTCCTTCGACCTGCCCGAGTCGGACCAGGGCGAGTCGGTGGCGTTCACCCCCGACGGGACAGCGCTCATGGCGGGGACCGAAGGGCTCAACGCGCCCGTGTGGCGGGTCCCCCTGGCGGACGAGTACCTGCCCGAGGAACCGGTGGAGGTCGCGGCGGAGGCGGAACCCTCCGCCGAGGAGGACGGCGGGGACGGAGCGCAGGACGCAGGGAACGGCGGCGCGCTGCCGTTCATCCTGGGCGGGGTCGCGGTCGCGGCGGTGCTCATCGGCGGGATCGTCCTGCTCGCCCGCCGGGGCTGAGCACGGCACGGACCCGGCGGAGGAGGCGGCCGGTCATGACGGATCCCCGGTCTCCCGGCGGGCACGCAGGGCGCGCACCTTCTGGCGGTTGCCGCAGCGCTCCATGGAGCACCAGCGCCGCCGACCGGGGCGGGAGGTGTCCACGAAGACCAGCCGGCAGTCGTCGGAGCCGCACTCGCGGACGCGGTCGGCGAGGTCACCGCTGAACAGGTCCACCGCGTCGCGGGCGAAGGCGGACAGGACGGCGGTCGCGTCGGCGGGCTGGACCCAGGAGCGGACGCCCCCGGTGTCCATGGCGGGGGCCAGCGGGGGGCGTGCGGCGGCCCGGTTGACCTCGGCGACGTCCTCACGGGGGAGGGGCAGGCCAGCCCTGTGGGCGTCGGTCACGCGCCAGAGCGAGTCGCGCAGGCGCCGGGCCGCGGAGAGCTCCGCCCCGGTGACGCGGACCCGCTCGGGGTCCAGGTGGAGCCGGGACACCGCGAGCCAGTCGGCGAGGTCCCGGGGCTGGTGGAGGACCTCGAAGCGCGCGTACGCGCCGGGTCCCCCCGTGACCAGCAGTTCCAGACACAGGGCGCCCGGATCGAAGACGTAGGGGGAGCCGCTGGGAGGGTTCATCGGCAGGCCGGTTGTACTCCGTGTCATGTAACCAGTATAACTGGAATCACGCAGCGGGGTCAGGCCCGGACGGCCCCGCGTGAAGAAGAACGAGGAGGCCGACCATGGCCGTGGAATGGCAGCTCGTGGTGGACTGCGCGGAACCCCTCTCCCTCTCGCGGTTCTGGGCTGGGGCGCTGGAGTACGAGCCCGAGGACAACAGCGGGCTCATCGAACGCCTGGCCGCCGCGGGGGTGGTGGGCGAGAAGGACTACACCGAGGTGGACGGGCGCAAGGCCTGGGTCACGGCCGCGGCCATTCGCCACCCCGACGACCCGGTGGAGGGGGAGACCGGCTTCGGGCTGGGGCGGCGCGTGCTCTTCGTGTCCGTGCCCGAGCCCAAGAGCGTCAAGAACCGCCTGCACATCGACCTGAGGGTGGGTGCCGAGCTCCGGGACGGGGTCGTCAGCCGCCTGGAGGGGATGGGCGCGTCCGTCGTGCGCACCGTGGAGGAGCCCGGGGCCTCGCACGTCACCATGCGGGACCCCGAGGGGAACGAGTTCGACGTGCAGTGACGCGGGTCCGCGGCCGGGGACCGGTCCTTCCGCCGCGGCCCGCCTCCTCGGCCGTCAGTCCTCGACGGGCTGGGGGTCGAGGAAGTGCTCGCGCACCAGGAAGGCGTGCCGGGAGAAGTCGGTGAACACGCCGTCCACGCCGACCTCGAAGAACGCCTCGTACTCCGCGGCGAAGCCACCGTAGTCGCTCCGTTCCCCGTCCGAGCGCAGGTCGGCGGGCAGGAAGTGGTTCTCGCTGCGGAACGTGTACGGGTGCACCAGCAGCCCGGCCGCGTGCGCGTTCTCCACGAGGTCGGTGGGCTCTCCCAGGGTGCCGTCCTCGTTGGTGGGGATGACCAGGCTCTTGGCCGGACCGATCGCCTGCGCGAAGGTCGCGACCTCGGCCAGGCCTTCCGGGGTCGTGTAGTGCAGCCAGTGGTCCTGGGTGCCGAGCAGGAACACGAGCGGCAGCTCCGTCCCGGCGAGCTTGCGCAGGCTCTCGGCCTCGAAGGACTGGAGGAACACCGGCAGCGCCGGCTCCGGGCCGGTCAGCCCCGCCTCGCGCAGGGTGGCGATCAGGGGCGGCTCCAGCTCCAGCCCCTGGGCGGCGTGGTAGGCCGGGTGCTTGGTCTCCGGGTAGATCCCGATCGGCCTTCCCAGCTCCTTGGTGAGCGAGAACGCCAGCTCGACCACCTCGTCCAGGGTCGGGATCCCGTAGTCCCCGTCCATCAGGGCGTTCATGGCTCGCACGTCCTGGAGGCGCTCCACGGCGCGCAGGGTCCGGATCTCCTCCAGCGTGAAGTCCTGGGCGAAGAACCCGGTGGTCTCACGGCCGTCGATGGTCCGCGTGGTGCGCCGGTCGGCGAACTCCGGGTGCTCACCCACGTCCGTGGTCTCGCCGATCTCCTGCTCGTGGCGGCAGATCAGTTTCCCGTCCCGGGTGGCGACCAGGTCGATCTCGATGAAGTCGCCGCCGTAGCGGGCCCCCAGCTCGTAGGAGGCCAGCGTGTGCTCGGGACGGTGCCCCGACGCACCCCGGTGGGAGATGATCTTGATGGGGATTTCCTGCTTGTTCTTGTTCCTGCGCACAGCCGAACCGTCCTGAGAAGCCGAGATGCCGGGAAAGAGGGAGGCCGACCCGTGCGAACACGGGTCGGCCACCATTGTGCAACGTGGGGTGAACGGGTCAGGACAGCTTGGTGAGCACGTGGTCCACGCACTCGGTGAGCGCCTGGACGTCGCTCGGCTCGACGGCCGGGAACATGGCCACGCGCAGCTGGTTGCGGCCGAGCTTGCGGTACGGCTCGGTGTCGACGACACCGTTGGCGCGCAGCACCTTGGCGACGGCGGCCGCGTCCACGTCGTCACTGAAGTCGATGGTGCCGACCACCTGGGAGCGCTTGGCCGGGTCGGTGACGAACGGGGTCGCGACCGGGGACTTCTCCGCCCAGCCGTAGAGGATCGAGGAGGACTCGGCGGTGCGCGCCACCGTCCAGTCCAGACCGCCCCGGGAGTTCATCCACTCCAGCTGCTCGGCGAGCAGCAGCAGCGTGGCCACGGCCGGGGTGTTGTAGGTCTGGTCCTTGCGGGAGTTGTCCACCGCCGTCGTCAGCGAGAAGAACTCCGGAATGTACCGGCCGCTCGCGGCGATCTCGTCCACCCGGGCCAGGGCGCGGGGGGACATGACGGCCAGCCAGAGCCCGCCGTCGGCGGCGAAGCTCTTCTGCGGGGCGAAGTAGTAGACGTCGGTCTCGGTGATGTCGACGGGCAGGCCGCCCGCCCCGCTGGTGGCGTCCACGAGGACGAGCGCGTCGTCGTCGGCGCCCGCGACCCGCCTGATGGGCGCGGCCACGCCGGTGGACGTCTCGTTGTGGGTGAGGGCGTACACGTCCACGCCGGCCTCGGCGACGGGCTCGCCGTGGCTGCCGGGGTCGGTGCTGATGACGGTGGGCTCCCCCAGCCACGGGGCGCCCTTGGCGACCTTCGCGAACTTGCTGGAGAACTCACCGAAGGACAGGTGCTGGGACCTGGAGCGCAGCAGGCCGTGCGCGGCGATGTCCCAGAAGGCGGTGGTTCCACCGTTGCCGAGGACGACCTCGTACCCCTCGGGGAGGGAGAAGAGGTCGCTCACGCCGGCACGCACCCGGGAGACCAGGGACTTGACCGGCTTCTGCCGGTGCGAGGTCCCCATGTAGAGGGAGCCGGAGGAGGCGAGGGTCTCCAGCTGCGCGGGGCGGACTTTGGACGGGCCGCTGCCGAAACGGCCGTCGGTGGGCAGCAGGTTCGCGGGGATCTGAATCTCGTCGGTCACGCTCCCCAGCGTAGTGGTGGGAGCCGTGACGCCGCCGGTCAGGGCTGCGGTTCAGGGCGTGGACGCGCGTGACGGGCGGATCGAATTGTCACAGTCGCGGAGGTCCTGGCCGGTATGGGCCAGTGTCGATTCGGCCGAAACGGATGAATCTTCAGCTGCCCCGGTGGTCTCATGGGTCCGCTTCGAGGGGAGCGGTGAGACCGGCACGCGCCGTGAAGGGATTTTCGCGAGTGGTCGAGGACGAGTCCGGCGCGCAGGACGCGGACCGGAGGAGGCCTTCCGGTTCCTGGCGGCCTTCGAGGAGGCGGGAGGCGCCGTCCGGGAGGGGGTGCGGGGGCCCGACCCGCAGGAGTACGCCGACGGGACCCTGCTGTACCGGAGCGGCGACCTGGAGGACACCACCTTCCGCGACCACCTCGACCTCCTGTGCGCCGAGGACCCGCCCGACCTGCTCCACTCCGCCGGGCGCTCCGCGGACTTCACCGCCTTCCACGACTACTCCAAGGCGACCGCCGGCACGTCATCCACCGGTGCGGCATGAGCAGCGCAGACCTTCCACCGGACGATCCGGGGTGCGTGTGAGGCGAAGGAGGGGCGCGGGGCGGGGTGGCGCGGGACGGCCCGACGCGAGAAGATGCCCGTTGTGGACCACCGAAACCCCGCCGAACTGCGGAAACCGTACACGGGTGAACCCCTCAGGCGCTCCTCCCTCTCGGCCCATCCGATGACACAGTTCGACCTGTGGTTCGACGAGGCCTACGAGTCGGGTCTGGCCGAGCCCAACGCCATGGTCCTGACCTCCGTCGAGCCCTCGGGGATGCCCCGGGCCCGGACCGTGCTGCTGAAGGGCTACGACAGCACAGGGCTGCGCTTCTTCACCAACTACACGTCCAGGAAGGCGCAGGCGCTGGACGCGGACCCCCGCGCCGGCGTCCTCTTCCCGTGGCACGCCGTCCGCCGACAGGTCCTGATGGCCGGACGGGTCGAGCGGCTCTCCGACGAGGAGAACGACCTGTACTTCGCGTCCCGGCCGCGCGGCTCGCAACTCGGGGCCTGGGCCAGCGAGCGCCAGTCCCGGCCGGTGGGGGACCGCGCCGAGCTCGACCGGCTGTACCGGGGCTTCGAGACCGTGTGGTCCGAGGAGGAGGAGATCCCCAGACCCTCCTACTGGGGCGGCTTCCGGCTGCTTCCCGAGGAGGTCGAGTTCTGGCAGGGCGGCGCGGACCGCATGCACGACCGGTTCCGTTACCTGCGAGGCAAGGGGGACGACTGGGAGATCGACCGCCTGTCCCCCTGACGCCGGGCGGAGAGCGGTCCGACCACACGACCGCCCTCCCGGCGTGATCCCGGTCCCACCGGGCGCGCGGCCGGGCCACTCTGGGCCATGTCCGGGCGTTCCGCAAGAGTCCGACGGGCATTCGTCCGAAGTCGAACGACCCGGCAGGCCCGGGACCAGCGGCTCAGCCGCCCCTGGGCGGGCGCCGCCCGCCGCTGTCCACATTGTGGGACACTTGAGAAATCCGGCTCCGCCGAGGCGCGATATGCTTGCGGTATCGGTGGTCGCTCCCGCGGTCCTGCGGACGCCCCGGTCCCCACTCGGCCCCTGGGAATCACCTGGTCCCGGCCTGTGTTGTGAGAGACCTGCCGTGCCCGCCGCGACCGCGCGCCGGGCGCAGAGCCTTGGGAGGGGAGACTTGACCGCACACGGGCTGATCGACACCACGGAGATGTACCTCCGGACGGTTTTCGAGCTCGAAGAGGAGGGCATCGTCCCGCTTCGGGCACGTATCGCCGAGCGCCTGCACCAGAGCGGCCCCACGGTCAGCCAGACCGTCGCCCGCATGGAGCGCGACGGCCTGCTGCGGGTCGAGAACGACAGGCACCTCGTCATGACGGCCGAGGGCCGTCGTCTGGCCACGCACGTCATGCGCAAGCACCGGCTCGCCGAGCGCCTGCTCGTCGACGTCATCGGGCTGCCCTGGGAGGACGTGCACATCGAGGCATGCCGCTGGGAGCACGTGATCTCCGAGGCGGTGGAGCAGCGTCTGGTGACGTTGCTCAACGCCCCCTCGGTGTGCCCGCACGGCAACCCGATCCCCGGGCTGGACGAGCTCGGCCTGGAGAACTACTCTCCGGAACCCTTCACCGACGACTCCATCGTTCCGATGATCGACGTCGCCGGCAACAACGAGACCACGGTGACGGTACGGCGCATCAGTGAGCAGATCCAGTCGGACGCCGACATCATGCTCACCTTGCGCGAATCCGGGGTACAACCCGGGCAAGAAGTGGTGCTGCGGGCCTCTGACGAGGGCGTACACGTGATCGGAGGGGAGTCCGAGGGCTCCGACCTCTCCGCGGTCGTCGCCGGTCACATTTTCGTCGCCAAGCCGTGAACCACGCGAACACGTTGATTGGTAGCTCATCAGGATTGTCACATTGCGCTGCGAGAACGTTGACGGTGTTGCTACGCTCGCCCCAAGGTGCGGTCGTTCGGGGTACCCGGAGCGGGCATGTATGCAGCTCATGACGGCGAGGTGGCGGCTAGATGACACGGTGGGGTGAGCCCTTCCGGGAGAGCGACGCGCTGGCCACGGCCGCCGTGCTGGACAAGGCGCAGATCGCCATCGTCGTCATCGACAGGTCCAGCCTCCTGCGCTACTGGAACCCCTTCGCCCGCGAACTCTTCGGGTTCGTCGGCGGCCGGGACTACGTCGGCCTCTCCCTCCTCGACATCGGTATCCACGAGTCCGACCGCGAACACGCCTCCCAACTGGCCCGCCGCGTCCTGCGCGGCGAACACTGGGAGGGCACGTTCGCGGTCCTCAAGGGCGACTCCACGTGGATCCACGTGCGCGCCCAGGCCGTACCGATGCGCGACGAGACGGGCGAGATCGACGGCATCACCCTCATCGCCCGCGAAGCCCTGCGCAGCGGCCGGGTCGAGGAGCAGTACGGCCTGCTCGAACGCATCGGCAGCCGCCTCGCCAGCTCCCTGGAGTTCGACTCCACGGTGAAGGGCGTCGCCGGCATCCTGGTGCCGCAGTTCGCCGACCACTGCTTCATCGACCTCTACGACCACGACCGCCTGGTCAGACAGGTCTCGGTACACGCCGAGGGGTGGACACCGCCGCCCCGTACCTGGTTCGAGGTCGGCGACGAGGTCCGCTACCCCGAACGCCACTTCGTCGCCCAGGCGCTGCGGCGCATGGAGACGGTCGTCAGCAGCGACTACCTGTTCGAGAACTCGCCCAGCAGCCGCTCCGACGCGGTCTCCCGGCAGGTGGGCGTCACCTCCGCCATCGCCGCCCCCCTGCGGGCGCGGGGCGAGGTCCTCGGGGTGCTCACCCTGGCGCTGTCCGGTCTCTCCCCCCGCCAGAAGAGCACCTACGGCGGGTTCGACCGCGACCTCGTCGGTGCCATCGCCTCGCGGGTGGCCCTGACCATCGACAACGCGCGCCTGTTCGAGGAGGAGCGCAGCACCGCTCTCGCCTTCCAGCGCAGCCTCCTCCCGCACCACTTCCCGCCCCTGGACGGGCTGACCATCGCCCACCGCTACCAGCCCGCCGGGCCGATCCAGGCGCACGGGTACGGTGTGCAGACCCAGGTCGGCGGCGACTTCTACGACGCCATCCCGCTCTCCGCCGGACGCGTGGGGCTGGTCATCGGCGACGTGGAGGGCCGTGGGCCGCACGCCGCAGCGGTCATGGGGCAGCTGCGCGCCGCCCTGCGCGCCTTCGCCCAGGCCGACCGCGAACCCGCGGACATCCTCCGCGAACTCGACGAGTGGGTCCGCCAGCTGGGCCAGCCCGACGAGGAGGGCGAGGACGACAGCCGCTGGATCCCCAGCGTCAGCTGCCTCTACATGGTCTACGACGCGTGGTCGCGCGAGCTGTCCTACGCCAACGCCGGGCACGCCACCCCGCTGCTGGTCACCTCCGACTCGGTCGACAAGCTCGACCTGGCGGTCGCCGACCGCATGCTGGGCGTGCGCGCCAAGGGCGGCTCGGCCGAGGACATCGTCTACCACCAGGCGGAGCTGCGGCTCCCGCTCGGGGCGACCCTGGTCATGTACACCGACGGGCTCGTGGACCGGCGGCCGGTCGGCGGCACGCCCGACCCCGAGCGCGCACTGGCCGAGCTCGCCGGACGGGTCGCCGAGGTCGCCGACAAGGACGTGGACGAGATCGCCGAGGCGGCCCTGCACAGCGTCCCCGGCGAGGTGGACGACGACACCGCGCTGCTGGTCGTGCGCACCCACTCCGACGAACTCGCACTGCGCGAGGGCTGGTTCCCGTCGGAGGCCTCCACCGTGGGCGAGGCACGCCACCTGGCGGCCAACACGTTCAAGGAGTGGGGGATGGACCGCGACCAGTCCGAGCTCGCCTGCCTGCTGGTCTCGGAGATCGTCACCAACGTCGTCATCCACGCGACCCCCCGCCCCGTGCACCGCGAGTTCACGGGCAACGGGGTCCTGGACTCCGAGACGCCCCTGGACGGCGGGTCGATGGCGGACGAGTTCGACGAGGACTGGTCGGACCTGCTGGAGGCCGCGGCCGAGGAGGACGACGAGCCCGTCGAGGACCCCGCCGACAAGGAGTTCCTGCTCCGGCTGCGGTGTGGAGCCTCCGCCGTGTGGGTCGAGGTCTTCGACCACGACCTGCGCCTTCCCCGCATCCGCAGCGCCGCCGCCGACGACGAGGGCGGGCGCGGCCTCTACCTGGTGGAACAGCTGGCCAGCCGGTGGGGTTCGCGGCCCACGCCGGACGGCAAGGCCGTCTGGTTCGAGATGCCGATGTACGGCGCGGACGAGGAGAAGCCGCAGGACTGAGCCCCTCGGCCGGGTGCGGCGGGTGACGTCGCCGCGCCGCACGGATTCGTGGCGCGGGAGACCTGGATATCCCACCGGCCGAGTAGGTAATTTGTGGTGACGACGTCCCCCTCAGGAGCCACGATGACCCCCAGCCCCCGCCCGTTCCGCCGTGTCCTGGCCTACGCCGCCGGAGCGGCCGTCCTCGCCGCCACCGCCTGCGCACCCGCGGAGGAGCCGGCCGAACCGGGAGCCGGCGCCGCCGCCGAGTGCGCACCGGGCGACCTCCCCACGCTGAACGGGGGGACGCTCACCATCGGCACCGACAGCCCCGCCTACCCGCCGTGGTTCGTCGGCGACGACCCCGCGAACGGTGAGGGCTTCGAGTCCGCCGTGGCGTACGCCGTCGCCGACCGGCTCGGCTACCCCGCGGACCGGGTCCAGTGGACCACCGTCACGTTCAACAACGCGATCCAGCCGGGGCCCAAGGCCTACGACTTCGACGTCAACCAGTTCTCCGTCACGGAGGAGCGCCGGGCGGCCGTCGACTTCTCCGCCCCCTACTACGACGTGCGCCAGGCGGTCGTCGCCCCCGCGGACGGGGAGGCCGCCGGCGCGGAGTCGCTGGCCGACCTCCAAGGCCTGACGATCGGGGCCCAGGTCGGCACCACCAGCTACGAGGCCCTCGTGGAGAGCATCGACCCCGACCAGGAGCCCCTGGTCTTCAACAACAACGACGACGCCAAGCAGGCGCTGGAGAACGGCCAGGTCGACGCCGTCGTCCTCGACCTGCCCACCGCCTTCTACGTCACGTCCGCCGAACTGGAGGACGCCGCCGTCGTCGGCCAGCTCCCGCAGTCGGACACCGCGGTGGAGCAGTTCGGTCTGGTCCTCGACCTGGACTCGCCGCTCACCGACTGCGTGAGCGCCGCCGTGGACGCACTCCGCGAGGAGGGCGTCCTGGCCGACCTCGAACAGGAGTGGCTGACCGAGGCCGCCGACGTGCCCGAGCTGTCGTGAGGGGCGACGCCCCCGCGTACGTCCCCAGCCCCCTGGAGGTCGAGCGGACCGCCCTCCGGCGACGCCAGGGGGTGAGGTCGGTGCTGGTCGGAGCGGTGTCCACCGCGCTGCTCGGCGCCGTCCTCGTGACGGTGGTCGTGGGCTCGCCGGGCTGGGAGCGGGTACGCGAGACCTTCTTCGACGCCTCCGTGGCCCGTGAGGCGCTTCCCGCCATCCTCACGGGTCTGTGGCTCAACGTGCGCGTGCTGGTCTTCTGCGCGCTGGGAGCCCTGGCGCTGGGCCTGGTCGTCGCGGTCATGCGCACGCTGCGCGGACCGGTCTTCTTCCCGCTGCGCGCGCTGGCGGCCTCCTACACCTACGGCTTCCGGGGCGCCCCGCTCATCATCGTGCTGTACCTGATGACCTTCGGGGTGCCGGGGCTGCGGCTGGAGGGCACCCCGAGCGTGCTGGTGCTCGGAGGGATCGCCCTGGTGGTCACGTACGGCGCCTACATCGCCGAGGTGTTCCGGGCGGGGATCGAGTCGGTACACCCCAGCCAGATCGCGGCGGCCCGCTCCCTGGGACTGACCTACGCGCAGAGCATGCGGTGGGTGGTCCTTCCGCAGGCGGTGCGCCGGGTGTCCCCGCCGCTGCTCAACGACATGGTCGCGTTGCAAAAGGACGTCGGGCTGATCTCGCTGGCAGGTCCGATCGACGCGATCCGGGCGGCGCAGATCGCCACCGCGCAGACCTACAACTTCACGCCGTACATCGTCGCGGGCGTGCTCTTCGTGCTGATGGCGATCCCGTTGGTGGCCGTCACCGACTGGGTGACCGTGCGGGCGGCGCGCCGCCAGTCCGCGGAGGGGGGCCGATGAGCGAGCTGGAGCGGTTGGCCGACCTGTCGGCGGGGGAGGACGGCCCGGTGCCGGTGCTGCGCCTGCGCGGGGTGCGCAAGGAGTTCCGGGGCGGCCCCGTCCTGGACGGGCTCGACCTGGACGTGCCCGAACACGGCGTGGTGGTGCTGATCGGCGCCTCCGGGTCGGGGAAGTCCACCCTGCTGCGGTGCGCCAACCTGCTGGAGCCGATCACCGACGGGTCCATCCACCTGGACGGCGAGCACATCACCGACCCGCGGGTGGACCCGGACCGGGTGCGGCGCCGTATCGGGATGGTGTTCCAGTCCTTCAACCTGTTCCCGCACATGAGCGTGCTCGACAACGTCACCCTGGCGCCCCGCCGGGTGCACCGCCGCGAACGGGCCGAGGCCTCGGAGCGCGCCCGCGAGCTGCTGGACCGGGTCGGACTGGCGGACCGGGCCGACGAGTACCCGGACCGGTTGTCCGGCGGCCAGCAGCAGAGGGTGGCGATCGTGCGGGCCCTGGTGAACTCGCCGCGCCTGCTCCTGCTGGACGAGATCACGTCGGCCCTGGACCCGGAACTGGTGGGTGAGGTCCTCGACCTGGTGCGCGGGCTGCGGGATGACGGGATGACGATGCTGCTGGCGACCCACGAGATGGGGTTCGCCCGGCAGGTCGCCGACACCGTGTGCTTCCTGGAGGGCGGCCGGATCCTGGAGCAGGGGCCGCCCGGACAGGTGCTCGGGGATCCGGAGCAGCCGAGGACGCGCCGGTTCCTCCAGCGGATCATCGACGCCGGGAGGCTGTGAGCGGGGGCGGGGCCGGGGAGCCGCCGGGTCCGGGCGACCGGACCGGGGAGCGAACTCCCGGAGAACAACGGTGTGCCCGTCCTCCCCTCCTTGTCGTGGCGGAACATTGCGGTTAATTTGTCCGACGACAACAGAAAAAGGCTGAACCAGTTTCTGAACAGTGTCGTGGAGGAAATTGATGGAAGACGCAGAAGTGGTCCCCCGTACCAATTCTGCCCGTGCGAGAATCGCCGCGTTCGTCCGGAGGGGCGTGGGTCCCCGTTCCCCACGCCGTCCGGCGGCGCCCCGGGAAACCGGCCCGGCCCCGGAGGCCGGAGCCGCGAGGAGGCTGCGCCGTCGCGCACCGCGCCTGGCCGTCAGTTCCGTCGTCGGGGCCCTCGCCCTGGTGGTCGCGCTTCCGGCGTACGCTTTCGCGGCTCCGCCCCCGGCGCTCCCGGCGAGTTATGCGGAGGCCGACGGAAAATGGCAGCCGGCCTTCGACTACGACACGGACGGCTGCTATTCGTCCCCCGCCATCGGTTCCGACGGGACCATCGCCGGGGGGCTGAAGACCTCCGGCGCCCTGAACGGCAACTGCCGTGACCAGTCGGACCTCGACAACACGAACTCGTACTCGCGCTCCAAGTGCGACGCGAGCGGGTGGTGCGCGTACATGTACGCGCTCTACTTCGAGAAGGACCAGACCGTCCACGGCTGCTGCGGGCACCGGCACGACCTCGAACACGTCGTGGTGTGGGTGCTCGACGGCGAGGCGCGCCACGTCTCGGCGTCCGCGCACGGCGACTACGACACCAGGCCCGCCTCCGAGGTGCTGTGGGAGGGCACCCACCCGAAGATCGTCTACCACAAGGACGGGGCGTCCACCCATGCCTTCCGGTTCGCGGCCGGTCACGACGACCCGCCGGAGAACCACTACGGCGTGTGGCAGTACCCGGCCCTGGTGAGCTGGGACCACTATCCCCCGGGCATCCGGGAGGCGTTCACCTCGGCCGACTACGGGAGCGCGCAGCTCGACCTCAGGGACGGTTCGTTCCCGGGGGCCCTGGACAGGGCCAAGCCCGACGGCATCGCGTTCGACCCCTACGCGTAGGCACCTCCGCGCCGCCCGTTCCGCCCGCGCCGGGGTGGGGCGGGCGGCGTGCGTGTCCGGGGGCCTACCTCCAGGACCAGGCCCACAGCAGCAGGCAGACGAAGACGAAGAAGACCACGATCCCGCTGGTCGCCCACGGGATGTGGATCCTGGGCCGGAGCTTGCGCACGCCGATCACGAGCAGCACGGCCAGCAGGCCCATGACGATGAGGCCGTCCCACGCACCGCTCATGACTACTCCGAACCTTCCAGGGGGTTGTCAGGTCACAGGCCGAGGCCGCGTCCCACGATCTCCTTCATGATCTCGGTGGTGCCACCGTAGATCGTCTGGACGCGGGTGTCCTGCCAGGCCCGTGCCACGGGGTATTCCATCATGTACCCGTACCCGCCGTGAAGCTGCAGGCACCGGTCCACGGCCCTGTTGCACATCTCGGTGGTCCACCACTTGGCCATGGCGGCGTCCTCGACGGTCAGCTCACCCCGGTTGAGCAGCTGGATGCCCCGGTCCACGTAGGTGCGGGCCATGTCCACCTCGGTGGCAATCTCGGCCAATACAAAACGGCTGTTCTGGAAGCGCCCAATCGGCCGTCCGAAGGCGGTGCGATCCCGGCAGTACTCGACGGTGTGCTGGAGCACCGCGTCCGCGGAGGCGACCGCGCAGGTGGCGATGGACAGCCGCTCCTGCGGCAGGTTCTCCATCAGGTGGACGAAGCCCTGCCCCTCCGTGCCGATCAGGTTGGCGACGGGCACGCGCACGTCGTCGAAGAACAGCTCGGCGGTGTCCTGTGCCTTCATGCCGATCTTGTCCAGGTTCCGGCCGCGCTCGAAACCGGGCGTGCCGCGCTCGACCGCGATGAGGGAGAAGCCCTGCGCCCCGGCCCCGGGGTCGGTCCGGCAGACCACGACGACCAGGTCGGCGTTGATGCCGTTGGTGATGAAGGTCTTGGACCCGTTGACCACGAACTCGTCGCCGTCGCGGACCGCCGACGTGGTGATGCCCTGCAGGTCGCTGCCGGTGCCGGGTTCGGTCATGGCGATGGCGGTGATCAGCTCGCCACTGGCGAAGCCGGGCAGCCAGCGGCGCTTCTGCTCGTCGTCGGTCAGCCTGGTCATGTACGGGGCCATGACGTCGTTCTGCAGGGTCACGCCCAGGCCGCTGGCGTGGGCACGGCAGACCTCCTCGTTGACGATGGCGTTGTAGCGGAAGTCGTCGAGGCCGCTGCCGCCGTACTCCTCGGGCACGCCGTGGCCGAGGAGGCCGACCCCGCCCGCCCTGGTCCACACCTCGCGGGGGACGATCCCGTCCTTCTCCCACTGCGCGTGGAAGGGGACGACCTCGCGTGTGAGGAACTCGGCCACCGACTCGCGGAAGAGGTCGTGGTCGGCGTCGAAGAGTTCCCGCTTCATGCGCTGCTCCGGGTGTGTCGGGGATCACTGGATGACGCCACAGTAACCGAACCGTATTCGGCTTTGAAGGGAAGCCTCCAAGCCACGGCAAAGTTCCCGTCCCCGTGGGCGGTTTTCCGCCTCACGGCGCTCCCGGGTTCCTACTGTGGCCGCAGCGGGGCCGTGAGCCGTGCGCGGCCCGACACGGGGGAGAGCCGATGGCACAGCACGAGGCCGACCGCCGGGAACGCAGGGAGCACCGGGGCGGCAGGATCGCGGTGATCATGACCGCCCTGATGCTCACCGTGCTGCTGGCGGCGCTGGACCAGACGATCGTCTCCACCGCGCTGCCGACGATCGTGTCCGAGCTCGGCGGACTCAACCACCTGTCGTGGGTGATCACCGCCTACCTGCTCGCCGTCACCGCCGTGACACCGCTCTGGGGCAAACTCGGCGACCAGTTCGGCCGCAAGCACCTCTTCCTGCTGTGCATCGGGATCTTCCTGCTCGGCTCCGCCCTGTGCGGCGTCGCCCAGGACATGCTCCAGCTCATCGCCTTCCGTGCGGTGCAGGGGCTCGGAGGGGGCGGCCTGATGGTGCTCGCCTCCGCGCTCATCGGCGACGTCGTCTCCCCCCGCGAACGCGGAAAGTACCAGGGGCTGTTCGGCGCCGTCTTCGGCATCTCCAGCGTGGCGGGGCCGCTGCTCGGCGGGCTGTTCGTCGACCACCTGTCCTGGCGCTGGGTGTTCTACGTGAACCTTCCGCTCGGGGTCATCGCGTTCGCCACCGTGCTCGCCGTCCTTCCCGCCGGTGTGTCGACCGGGCGCCGCCGGGTCGACTACGCCGGCATCCTCCTGCTGGCCGCGACCGCCGTGTGCCTCACCCTGGTGGCGGCCTGGGGCGGCAGCGTCTACCCGTGGGTCTCCCCCCAGGTCGTGGGACTCGCCGTCGCGGGCGCCGTGCTCGGGGTCGGGTGGTGGCTGACCGCACGGCGGGCCCCCGACCCGGTCATGCCGCTCAGCCTCTTTCGCAACCCGACCATCGTGGTCGCCATGGCCATCGGGTTCTGCGTGGGCTTCGCGATGATGGGGTCGATGGCGTTCCTGCCGCTGTTCCTCCAGATCGTGCACGGCCTGTCCCCCACGGCCTCCGGCCTGCACCTGCTGCCGATGGTCCTGGGCATGTTCCTCACCTCGATCACCAGCGGACGCCTCGTCACCCGCACCGGCCACTACAAGGCCTATCCCGTGGCGGGCATGGCGGTCACCGCGGTCGGACTCCTCCTCCTCTCCCGTCTGGGGCCGGACAGCTCCTTGTGGGAGATGGGGGTCTACTTCTTCGTCCTGGGGTTCGGGCTGGGCCTGGTGATGCAGGTGGTGGTCGTGATCGTCCAGAACGCGGCCGACTACGCGGACCTCGGGGTGGCCACGTCCTCGGCGACGTTCTTCCGCTCGATCGGCGGGTCGTTCGGCACCGCCGTGTTCGGGGCGGTGTTCTCCGGGCAGCTGGCCTCCAACCTGGCGGCCCGCGCGGGGGAGGTCCAGCTGCCGCCGGGTGTCGATCCGGCCTCCCTGGAGAGCGACCCGCGCAGTCTGGACCGGCTTCCGCCAGAGGCCCAGGCGTCGTTCCTCCAGGCCTACGCCGACTCCGTGGACACCGTGTTCCTGTGCGCGGTGCCGGTGGCGGTGGCCGGGTTCGTGCTCGCGCTGTTCCTGCGGCAGGTCCCCCTCCGTACCACCATCGGCACACCGGACCTGGACGAGTCCATGCCGCCCGTCGCGGCGGGGAGCCGCAGCGCGATGGAGCACGTCGAACGCGAGGTGTACCGGGCCTGCGGCAGGGAGGGCGCCGACGAGATGTACGAACGCCTGCGCGAGGCCGCCGGCCTGGAGATCTCACCGCCCGCCTGCTGGGTGCTCAGCCACCTGGGCGTGACCGGCCCGCTCACCGGGGCGGAGCTGGCGCAGATGTCCGGCCTGGGTGAGGAGCACTGGGAGGGCGTGCACCGGGAACTGTGGGAGGCGGGCTACCTGACGGGTGAGGAGGGGCCCTGGGAACTCAACGGGTGGGGGGCCGACGCGGCGCACCGGGTGTTCGACGCCCAGCGCACCGCCCTGCGCTCGCTGTTGGCCGACTACGCGCCCGGGGAGCACCCCGAGGTGGTCGCCGCCCTGGAGCGGATGACCACGGACACCCTCGGCGACGAGGGCGACGCCTCGCGCCTGGGAGAGGGCGCGCACAGGCTGTAGCCGCCCCCGGGCGGGGGAGCCGGTTCGGTACCCGCGCGAAGGAGCGGCCCGACGGCGCCACGCCTGCGGCCGGAGGGACACGGCCCCGAGAGGCGGGCGGGAGGCGTGGTCCCGGGGGTGGGGGCTTGCCGGATCCAGGAAACCGAATAAAGTTCGGTTATCGTCACCCACGCTCTTGGAGGACCCCGTGGCCGAGGCATACATCGTCGGCGCAGTACGCACCCCCGTCGGTACCAGGAAGGGCGCCCTCGCCGCCGTGCACCCGGCGGACCTGGGTGCGCACGTGCTCAAGGAACTCGTCGGGCGCACCGGGGTGGACCCGGCCGCGGTCGAGGACGTCATCATGGGCGTGGTCAGCCAGGCGGGCCCGCAGGCCCTCGACCTGGCCCGCACCGCGTGGCTGTCCGCCGGCCTCCCCGAGAGCGTCCCCGGCGTCACCGTCGACCGCCAGTGCGGCTCCTCGCAGCAGTCCATCCACTTCGCCGCCCAGGGCGTCATGTCGGGAACCCAGGACCTGGTCGTGGCCGCCGGGGTCGAGAACATGGGCATGGTCCCCATGGGCGCCAACGTCCAGTTCGCCCTCGACAACGACCTGCCCCTGTACGGCGAGGGCTGGATCGAGCGGTACGGCCTCCAGGAGATCTCCCAGTTCCGCGGTGCCCAGCTCATGTGCGAGAAGTGGGGCTACAAGCGCGAACAGCTGGAGGAGTTCGCCCTGGAGAGCCACCGGCGCGCCGCCGCGGCGCAGGAGGACGGCCGCTTCGACGACCAGATCGCGCCCATCGCCGGGGTGAGCAGGGACGAGGGCATCCGCCCCGACACCACCCTGGAGAAGATGGCCGGTCTCAAGCCGCTGCGGGAGGGCTGGGAACTCACCGCCGCCGTCGCGAGCCAGATCTCCGTGGGCGCGGGCGCCCTGCTCATCGCGTCCGAGCGCGCGATCGAGCAGCACGGACTGACCCCGCTGGCCCGCATCGTCCAGCTCTCCCTGGTCGGCGACGACCCGGTGTACATGCTCACCGCGCCCATCCCCGCGACCAGGATCGCCCTGGCGAGGGCCGGTCTGGGCATCGGCGACATCGACGTCACCGAGATCAACGAGGCGTTCGCCCCCGTGCCGCTGTCGTGGATCGACGAACTCGGCGCCGACCCGGCCAAGGTCAACCCGAACGGCGGCGCGATCGCCCTCGGCCACCCCCTGGGGGCCACCGGATCGATCCTGATGACCAAGCTGGTCAACGAGCTGCACCGCACGGGCGGCCGCTACGGCCTCCAGACCATGTGCGAGGGCGGCGGGCAGGCCAACGTCACCGTCATCGAGCGCGTCTGACCCCGACCGGAGCCGCGTGCCGGGCACGCGGCTCCGCGTCCGGCCCGTACCCGGCGCGGCAGCACCGCGGCCGTCCGTCGGCGGTCCCGGCCGGGCACGCCTCAGCGGGCCAGCGCGGGGCCCCCGACGCCGTTCTCCAGCCCGAGCCAGGCGGCCATCTCGGCCAGCTGCTCGACCAGTTCGGGCACGGTGTCCGCCGGCGCGCCGTCCTCCAGGGTGATCCGCTGCGCCAGGAGCGTCCTTGACGCCCGGTCGGCCTTGAGGTCCACCCGGGCCACCAGGTCCTCGCCCAGCAGGAACGGCAGCACGTAGTAGCCGTGCACCCGTTTGGCGGCGGGCACGTAGATCTCCAGCCGGTAGCGGAAACCGAACAGCTCCTCGGCGCGGTCGCGCGTCCACACCAGGGAGTCGAACGGGCTGAGCAGCGCCCGCGCCGCCATCGAGCGCGGCACCCGGGCGTCCCTGTGCAGGTAGGCGGGGCGTTCCCAGCCCTCCACCCGGACGGGGACCAGCTCGCCGGAGTCCACCAGGTCGGCCACGGCGGGCTTGGAATCGGCGGACTTCAGCCGGAAGTAGTCGCGCAGGCACGGCTCCGTGGCGATCCCGTGCGTGCGCGCGGCGATGGACACCAGTGCGCGGTGCGCCTCCTCCGGAGTGGTCCGAGGCGCGGCGTGCACCTCCGGCGCGAACACCCGCTCGGGGAGGTCGTAGAGCCGCTCGAACTGGGAGTTGCGCCCGTTGGAGGTCAGGTCGCCGACCCAGAACAGGTACTCCAGGCACTTCTTGACCTCGGACCAGTTCCAGCCCCAGTGGTCCTTGGCCCGCGGCACGTCGTGCGCGAGCGCCGCCTCCACCTGGCGCGCGGTGGCGGGGCCGACCCGTGCGACCTCCTCCAGGGCCGCCTTCAGCAGCTCGGGGCGCTCCTCGCGGATGCCGTTCATCCAGTCGGCCCCGGTCCGGGCGCGGTTGCGGTCCATCCGGTAGCGCATGAGCTGCCGCGTGGACGGCGGCACCAGGCTGGCCTCGTGTGCCCAGCACTCCACCAGGCGCGCGCCGCCCGACCCCGCCGCGGTGGTGGCGGCCCGGTCCAGCAGGGCGGTGTCGTAGCCGCCCAGGCGGGCGAACACCGGCAGGTACTGGCTGCGGGCCAGCACGTTCACGCTGTCGATCTGCAGGATCCCCACCCGGCGCACGACCCGGGCCAGGTGGGAGAGCGTCGGGCGGCCCCTGGGCCGGGGGTCGGCGAAGCCCTGGGCGGCGAGAGCGATTTTGCGCGCCTGGGAGAGGGACAGGTCCGCGTCGCGGCGGGGGTGCGGTTCGGCCATGCCGCCACGGTAGACCCCGGTGACGACAGTCCGCCCCGGCCCCGGGCCGTGGTCGGCCCGTGCGCCGGTGCCGGGGCCGCCCGCGGCTGGGGTCGCTCACCCCGTTCGATGGTCGTGTGTCCTGCATCACATCGATCTCGGGGGCGTGCCCCCTGACGCGCGGTAGGACGACTCGCCGTGGCCGTGCGTGGCAGATCCGGAGAAAAACCTTTGGCCCAATGCGAACCCCCCGGGGCACCCGGCCGTCCCACAGAGGCGACAAGAACCACCGAGCATGTGCTGGGAGTCGCACACGCCCCGGTGCGGAGGACGGCCGCACCGGGGCACCTTCTGTTTCTGCCCGCCCAGCTGGGCTTTTCCCCGGTGTCCACAGGCTGTGGCGAACAGCGGTGTCGCCTGCATGGCCTAGCCTTCTGCTGTGCGTATCGCGACATGGAATGTGAACAGTGCCAGGGCCAGGGTCGAGCGGATCGGTGCCTGGCTGGACCGGAGCGACGTCGACGTCCTCGCCATCCAGGAGACCAAGGCCAGGGACGACCAGTTCCCGGCCTCCGTCTTCACCGACCGCGGCTACGAGGTCGCCCACCACGGCCTCTCCCAGTGGAACGGGGTCGCGATCGCCTCCCGCGTCGGTCTGGAGGACGTGCGGATCGGCTTTCCCGACCAGCCCGGATACGGCGAACCCGAGGAGCCCGAGGCGCGCGCCATCGCGGCGACGTGCGCGGGCGTCCAGGTGTGGAGCCTGTACGTGCCCAACGGCCGTGAGGTCGACCACCCCCACTACGCCTACAAGCTGCGCTGGCTCAAAGCGCTGCGCGAGGCGGGCGCCGCGCGCCTCGCGCAGGACCCCGACGCCCAGATCGCCTACGTGGGCGACTTCAACATCGCCCCGCAGGACGAGGACGTGTGGGACATCGCCGCCTTCGAGGGCAGCACCCACGTCACCGCTCCCGAGCGCGCGGCCTTCGAGGAGCTCGTCGGCACCGGGTTCGGCGAGGTCGTCCGCGAACACACCCCGGGCCCCGGCGTCTACACCTACTGGGACTACAAGGGGCTGGCCTTCCCCAAGCGCCGGGGCATGCGCATCGACTTCGTCCTCGCCTCACCGGCACTCCGCGCCCGCGTGAGCGGTGCGAGCATCGACCGCGAGGAGCGCAAGGGCAAGGGGGCCTCGGACCACGCACCGGTCATCGTGGGGCTCGACGGGAACGACGGAGCGTCCGTCGCCAAGGTGAAGGAGGCCGGGGCATGAGCGCCGGGAGCAGAGCGGACGGGAGCACGGACGCGGGGGCCGCCCCCGTCGGCGCGCCGCGCATCGCCGTCTTCGGCAGCGTCAACATGGACCTGGTCGCCTACGTGGACGAGGTCCCCGCCAGCGGTGAGACCGTGACGGGCACGGCCTTTCGCCAGGTGCCCGGCGGCAAGGGCGCCAACCAGGCGGTGGCCGCCGCACGGGCGGGGGCCGGCGTGGCCTTCCTCGGGGCGGTGGGCGGGGACGCCTTCGGCGACGAACTGCGGGCCAACCTGACGGCCGCAGGCATCGGCGTGTCCGGGCTGCGCACGGTTCCCGGGGTGTCGGGCGTCGCCCACATCGTCGTGGACGGCAGGGGCGGCAACTCGATCATCGTGGTCCCCGGCGCCAACGGCGAGGTCACCGGTGTGGTCGACGAGGACGCGGCGCTCATCGAGGGGAGTGCGGCCCTGCTGCTCCAGCTCGAACTGCCGATGGAGGCCGTGGTCGCCGCCGCGCGGACCGGCCGCGGCCTCGGGGTGCCGGTCTACCTGACCCCGGCGCCCGCGCGCGACCTGCCCGCCGAGCTGCTGGAGTCGGTGGACGTCCTGGTCCCCAACCAGCACGAGGCCGCCGCGATCACCGGCCGCACGGATCCGCACGAGGCGCTGGCCGCCCTGCTGGAGCTGGTTCCGGAGGTGCTGCTGACCCTGGGCGAGGACGGCTCCCTCCACGGCCGTCGGGGCGGCGAGACGGTGGCAGTGCCCGCACGCCAGGTGAGGGCGGTGGACACCACGGCCGCCGGGGACACCTTCTGCGGGTCGTTCGCGGTCGCGAGGGCGGAGGGCCGCGCGCCGGCGGAGGCGATGGCGTTCGCCGCGGCCGCGGCGTCGCTCTCGGTCCAGCGCCACGGCGCCAGTTCGTCCATGCCCTCCCGCGCGGAGGTCGAGGCGCTGCTCGACGGCGCCGTCTGAGGGAGGCTCCCGACGGCGGCGCACGGGTTCCGGGGGACGGCCCCGGGACCCCTTCTGCGCCCTTCCCGTCCGCGCGGGGCCGGGCACGCACCCGTCAGGGTGCGTGCCCGATCTGCTGGAGGAACGGGAGGGGGTCCTGGTTCTGGAGGCGGACCTCCAGCACGATGTCGACGGTGTCGCCGACCAGTCGGCCGCCCCACGGGACCGCGCCTCCGTCGCCCACGCCGAAGTCCGAGAGCCTGATCCGGGTGGTGGCGGAGAAGAAGTGCCCGTAGGTGTCGTCGGGGGACACGTAGTCGGGCGACTCGCCCACCCACTGCGCGTCGAGGACGACCGGGCGGGTCGTCCCGTGGACGGTCAGGTCGCCGAACAGCCGGAAGGACTGCCGGCCGCGGCGGCTCGGCTCCGCCCCGGTGGAGACGAAGCGGAGCTCGGGGTGGTGGTCCACGTCCAGGAAGTCGGCCGAGCGCAGGTGGGCGTCGCGCGCGCCCACGCCGGTGTTGACGCTGGCTGCGTCGAGCACGACCTCCACCCTGGACCCGGCGGGGTTCTCCGTGACGAGCACCTGCCCGTGCGCCCTCCCGAAGGTGCCCTGGACCCGGCCGAAGCGCAGGTAGTGGGCGACGAAGATCAGGCTGGAGTGCAGCGGGTCCAGGTACCAGGTACCCGGCCCGGGGCCGGTCTCGTGGGTGGATGTCATGGCCATTTTCTCCCTATTTGTCCCATCTGTGGCTTTTGTCCACACACCATAGGTCTGACGCCACCCCGGAACGCGAAGTTCCGCTGTGACCAGGCACGAGACATTCGACTCGGTTGTCGGTGGAGGACGCCGTGACGAGGTACGTCACCCCACTGCGATCTCTCGGACAGGGCGCGGGGCCGGAACCGGCCGCCGGGCTCCCGGAGGGGACCGGGGACGACGCAGGGGGGGGGCGGGGGGGGCCCCCCCCCCCGGGGGGGGGGGGGGGGGGGCGCGCCCGCCCGCCCCGGGCGGGGCGGCC
>NZ_JBHXQY010000013.1:0-40253 GCF_042716955.1 Nocardiopsis sp. NPDC058631
CCCCGCGGGCCCCCCCCCCCCCGCGGCCGCGCCCCCCCCCCACCGCCCCCGAGACGTTGTTCCTAGGAGGTGAACTCCCGGGCGACGACCTCGGCGATCTGCGCGGTGTTCAGCGCGGCGCCCTTGCGCAGGTTGTCCCCGCACAGGAACAGCTCCACCGACTTCGGGTCGTCGAGGGACTGACGGATCCGGCCGACCCAGGTGGGGTCGGTGCCCACGACGTCGGCCGGGGTCGGGAACTCGCCCTGGGCCGGGTCGTCCAGGACCGCCACACCCTCGGCCGAGCCGAGCAGCTCACGGGCGGCGTCCGCGGTCACCTCGTTCTCGAAGGTCGCGTGCACGACCAGCGAGTGGGTGGTGATCACGGGGACGCGCACACAGGTCGCGGAAACGCGGAGGTCCTCAAGGCCCAGGATCTTGCGGGACTCGTTGCGGACCTTCAGCTCCTCCGAGGACCAGCCGCCGTCCTTGAGCGAACCCGCCCACGGCACGACGTTGTAGGCCAAAGGCGCGGGGAAGGGCCCGAGCTCGCCGACGGTGGCGCGGACGTCGCCCGCCTTGTCACCGAGCCCGCGGTCGGCCCCGGCCTTGGCCATCTGGTCGCGCAGGGTGTCGATGCCCTCCTGACCCGCACCGGAGGCGGCCTGGTAGGAGGACACGACCAGGCCGGAGACCTGGAAGGCGCGGTGCAAAGCACCGATGGCCACGATCATCGACAGCGTGGTGCAGTTGGGGTTGCTGATGATGCCGCGCGGACGGTTGCGGACCTGGTCCGCGTTGACCTCGGGAACCACGAGCGGGACGTCGGGGTCCATGCGGAACGCCCCGGAGTTGTCGACGGCGACCGCACCGCGGGCGGCGGCGATCGGCGCCCACTCCTTGGACACCTCGTCGGGGACGTCGAACATGGCGACGTCGACACCGTCGAAGACCTCGGGGGCCAGTGCCTGGACCACGACGTCCTCGCCGCGGACCCGAAGGACCTTGCCCGCGCTGCGCGGGGACGCCACCAGGCGGATCTCGCCCCAGACGTTCTCCCGCTCCGAGAGGATGCCGAGCATCACGGTGCCGACGGCTCCGGTGGCGCCGACGACGGCGAGGGTGGGAAGACGGTTGCTCATCGGCCGGTACCTCCGTAGACGACGGCCTCGACCTGGTCTGCGTCGAGCCGGAACTCACTGTGGGCGGCGCGGACGGCCTCGTCGACCTGGTCCTCCTCGACGATGACCGAGATGCGGATCTCCGAGGTGGAGATCATCTCGACGTTCGTGCCGGAGCCCGCGATGGCGTCGAAGAAGCGCGCGGTGACTCCGGGGTAGGAACGCATGCCCGCGCCGATCAGCGAGACCTTGCCGATCTTGTCGTCGTAGCGCAGCGACTCGAAGCCGACCTTCTCCTGGACCTTCTTCAACGCGGCGACCGCCTCCTTGCCGAAGTCCTTGGGGACCGTGAAGGAGATGTCGGTGCGCGAGGTGGAGACCGCCGACACGTTCTGGACGATCATGTCGATGTTGATCTCGGCCTCCGCCAGGGCCCGGAAGATCGTCGCGGCCTCACCGATCTTGTCGGGCACTCCGACGACGGTGATCTTGGCTTCGCTCCGGTCGTGGGAGACCCCGGAGATGATCGGCTGTTCCATGCCTTCGCTTTCCTCGACTTCCGGGACGACCCAGGTCCCCTGCTTCTGGCTGAAAGATGAACGGACGTGCAGGGGCATGTTGTACTGGCGCGCGTACTCGACGCAGCGCAGGTGCAGGATCTTCGTTCCGCACGCCGCCATCTCCAGCATCTCCTCGTAGGAGATCTGGGGGATGCGCCGCGCGGACGGCACGATGCGCGGGTCGGCGGTGAACACGCCGTCGACGTCGCTGTAGATCTCGCAGGCGTCGGCCTCCAGCGCGGCGGCGAGCGCCACCGCGGTGGTGTCCGAGCCGCCCCGGCCAAGGGTGGTGATGTCCTTGGTGTCCTGGGAGACGCCCTGGAACCCGGCGACGATGCAGATCGCGCCCTCGCCCACCGCCTCCGCGATGCGGCCCGGGGTCACGTCGATGATCTTGGCGTTGCCGTGCAACGACGTGGTGATGACACCGGCCTGCGAACCGGTGAAGGACCGGGCCTCGAAGCCCAGGTTCTCGATGGCCATGGCGACCAGGGCCATGGACATGCGCTCGCCGGCGGTGAGCAGCATGTCGAGTTCGCGTGCGGGCGGCAGGGGGGACACCTGCTCGGCGAGGTCGATCAGCTCGTCGGTGGTGTCGCCCATGGCCGAGACCACGACGACGACGTCATATCCCGCTTTTTTCTGAGCCACGATCCGTTGGGCTACTCGCTTGATGGCTTCCGCGTCGGACACGGAAGACCCACCGTACTTCTGCACGATTAGGGCCACGATCGATTGCTCCTGAGGAGTTGGGATCAAGACAATGAAATGGAGTGTAGTCAGCGACGCCGTCGTCTACACCGTCCGACCTGGGACGGGAACGCTCGGAGTGCATGACGCACCAGCGGTCGGGCCTACCCGGTGAAACGGAGGTTACTCATATTTCAACCGCATTACGGCGAAGTGTGAGCTAGAACTCCAAGCTGCGGCGGCCCTCGAAGGCACGGCCGAGGGTGACCTCGTCGGCGTACTCCAGGTCGCCGCCGACGGGCAGCCCGCTGGCCAGACGCGTCACCTTCAGACCCATGGGTTTGACCAGCCGCGCCAGATAGGTCGCGGTGGCCTCCCCTTCCAGGTTGGGGTCCGTGGCCAGGATCAGCTCGGTGATCTGGCCGTCGGCCAGACGGACCATCAGGTCCTTGATGCGCAGGTCGTCGGGGCCGATGCCCTCGATCGGGCTGATGGCTCCGCCCAGGACGTGGTAGCGGCCGCGGAACTCGCGGGTGCGCTCGATGGCGACGACGTCCTTGGACTCCTCGACCACGCAGATGACCGCGGTGTCGCGCCGGGCGTCACGGCAGATACGGCACAGTTCCTCCTCCGCGACGTTGCCGCAGACGGAGCAGAAGCGCACCTTCTCCTTGACCTCGACCAGCGCGTTGACGAGGCGCTTGACGTCCGCGTGCTCGGCGGACAGCAGGTGGAAGGCGATTCGCTGCGCGCTTTTCGGACCGACGCCGGGCAGTCGCCCCAGCTCGTCGATCAGATTCTGCACCGCACCTTCGTACATCGCCTACCCACCAGGTCGGACCGGATTGGCGGGGCGGTCCGTCTCCCCTGACACCACCGTATCCGGCGCGACGACCTCTCACGTACGCGCCGCGGAGGCCGCCCCGCCCAGTGCCCGTCCCGGGTCAGAAACCGGGGAGGCCGGGCATGCCCCCGGGCATGCCGCCGCCGCCCAGCCCCTGGGTGAGCGGACCCATCTTCTCCTGCTGGAGCCTTTCCACCTGCGCCTCGGCGTCGCGGATGGCCGCCAGGACCAGGTCCGCGACGGTCTGCGCGCTCTCGTCCGCGTCGCTCGGGTCGATCGCGTCGGCGGAGACCGTGATGTCCTCCACCTGTCCGCGCCCGCTCAGCCTGACCTTGACCAGGCCGCCGCCCGAGGTGCCCTCGACCTCGGCCTCGTCCAGGGCCTGCTGGGCCTCCACGAGCTGCTGCTGCATCTGCTGGGCCTGCTGGAGCAGGGCCTGCATGTCCATTCCGCCAGGGTTCACGGCCGTCTCCTCGCCGCACTCATGGTGCTGGGTCTCGCAGTTGTGTGGCTGTTGCTGTGAGACTAACCGGTCATCAGGGCGCATGCGGGCTGTCGGGGGCGGTCCCGTGACCGGTGTGCGGGGCCTGGGGGGCCCGGCCGGCGGGACGCACCCGGTTCGCCGTCGAGGTGGTGGCGGCGCGACGCGGCGCCGACTCTCCCGGCGAACGCTTCGACCAGCATCGACAACGAAGAGTAGCGATAACATCACTTTCGGTTGGGAAGGTGCTCAGCGGGGCGCCACCGTCCCGGTGGAGTCCGCGGGCCCATCGGCATCACCGACAGCCACGGGGGACTGAGGACGTGTTGACCGCCAGTGAGCGCCACTCGGCATTGATCGAGGCGATGATCGCGGACGGTACGCTGACCGACGCCGCGCTGATCGACGCCTTCCGGTCGGTCCCACGTCACCGGTTCATCCCCGAGACGGGTGCGCTCACCCCGCACGGGACCGTGCTCAACGCCAACAGCGACCCGGAGCGGTGGCTGGCCGCCGTCTACACCGACAACGCCATCGTCACCCAGGTGGACGAGCCCGGGTCCCCCCGGCCCCGTGAGGCACCCGTTCCGCGCGAGCCCGAGCCCGGGCCGGAGACCGCCTCGGCCTCCTCCAGCGCGGCTCCCACGGTCCTCGCCCGCCTGCTGGGGCTCGCCGGCCTCCACGAGGGGCAGACCGTGCTGGAGGTCGGTACGGGAACCGCGTGGAACACCGCCCTGCTGGCGCACCGGCTGGGAGACGGAGCCGTCACCTCCGTGGAGATCGATCCCCGCCTGGCCGCGTCCGCCCGGAGCGTCCTGCGCGCGGAGGGCAGGTCCCCCGCCGTCCACGCGGCCGACGGCTACGGGGGCTACCCTCCCGACGCCCCCTACGACCTGATCACCTCCACCTGCGGCGTGCGGCGGGTCCCGCCCGCATGGCTCGACCAGGTGCGGCCGGGCGGTCTGGTGGTGTGCCCGTGGGGGCTGCTGGAGGGGGCCGGGGTGCTGGCCCGCGTGGAGTGCCCCGGGGACGGGTCGGCACGGGGGAGCTTCCACGGAGGCGTGGGGTTCGTGCCACTGCGGACCCCGGGCGCGGCGGCCCCTCCCGCACGCGACTCCGGTCAGCAGCCGGACGAGTACCGGCTCACGCAGTCCGACCCGGTGGCGCCGCTGATGGCGTTCACGACGGCGTTCGCCCTGTCCGTGATGGTGCCGGACTGGCGGGTGCGGCGGCGGTGGATCGGTACGGGCTCGGGCGTGTGGGTGTGCGATCTGGAGGGCGTCTCGTGGGTGAGGGTGTACCCCTACGGAACGTCGTGGATGATCGAACAGGGGGGCCCGAGGAGCATCTGGGACGAGTTCGAGGAGGCCCTGGCGCTGTGGGCCGAACTGGGCGAGCCGGAACCGGACCGGTTCGGGCTGTCGGTGGCCGGTGACGGGGCGCACCGGGTGTGGCTGGACTCGGCGGACGGCCGCACCTGGGACGTGTGAACGCGGGGGTCCCGTCCGGCGCGGACAGGGCCTCCCGGGGTGCGGAACCGCCGCCGGTGCCGCGCGGACGCGGCTTGGGAGCGGGAACGCCGACGGCCCCCGACCGTTTCCGGTGGAGGCCGCCGCCGTGCGTTCACGCCGTTCCTTCGGTGTCCTTGGACTCTTCGGGACTCTCGGGTGCGTTCTTCTCCCGAAGCTTGCGCAGGAGCTCCTGCTTGCGCTCCCTGGCCTCGGCGTTGGGCCCGCCCTTGCCCCCGGCCGGACCGCCGCGCATCTCGGAACGGGAGACCGTGGTGCGCTGTCCGCCCATGCCGAGAAGGTTGTCACTGTTCTTGGACATGCGGACCTCCTTTCGCTTCAAGCGAGACGTTTCGTCTCGTCAATGGTGATCCTGCCTCTGTACAGTATCCCTGTCAAGACGATACGTCTCGTCATTTTCGAGCGGTTAGCGTGGAAGCTATGGCAGAGAGCACCCCACCGGAAGAATCCCGATCCTCCCGTCGCGCCCCGGACCCCCGGCGCCGCAGCGAAAGGGCGCGACGCGCCGTCCTCGACGCCGCGTCGGAGCTGCTGGGTGAGGTCGGTTACAGCAAGGTGACCATCGAGGCGATCGCCGCACGGGCCGGGGTCGGCAAGCAGACCATCTACCGCTGGTGGCCGTCCAAGGCCTCCGTGGTGTTCGACGTCTTCACCGCGCTGACCGGGGGCACCGCGGGAGAACCCCTACCCGACACCGGCGACCTGTCCGCCGACCTGAAAACCGTGCTCCGCGCCACCGTCGACGAGTTGAACGACCCCAGGACGGACCGGACCTTCCGCGCGTTCACGACCGAACTCCAAAACGACACGGCGTTCGCCGGGGCCGTCACCGAACGCCTGGTCCGCCCCAACATGGAGGCGATCAAGGACCGGCTGCGCGCCGGACGCGACGCGGGCCAGCTCGTCCCCGGGGCCGACCTCGACATCGTGACCGAGTTGCTGACCGGACCGCTCCACCACCGCTGGCTGCTGCGGACCGGACCCCTCACGCACGTCTACGCGGACGAACTCGTGGACACGGTGCTGACCGGTCTGGCCCCCGGGTCCCGGGCGGACCGCCGACCACACCGGTGACCGCGGTGCCCCGACGTGGTCGGTACCACCGGCGGTCTAGAAGGGCGCGTCCGTGTCCGCCCCATGCTCGATCTCCTCGATCACACGGCCGCCCAGCTCCGTCTCGATGAGCGACGTGCCGCCCGGGCCGCGGGGGGCGGATCCGCCCGCGGGCGCCTGCCCGGCGGCGGATGCCGGAACCGCGGAGGAGGGCCCCCGGGAGGGGGATGCCTGCGCCGCGTCCCCGCCCGGGGCCGTACCCGTCCCCGGGGAGGGGGCGGTCTCCGGCCGCCCGGAGGCGGGAGCTGCGTCGGGGGCCGACCGGGGCCGTGCCCGCTCTGCGGACGGGTCGTCGTACTCCGGCGGCGGGGAGGCGGCCGCGTCCTCGTAGGGGTCCGGCGGCGGCTCCTGGAGGCCGGTGACGATCCGGTCCGGCGGCGGGCCCGACGGACCGGCGGCCGTCGGCTCCGGCGCCTGCTGGGCGGGGGCCGGGGCGGCGGGCGGTGTCGGCGCGGGAGCGTCCCAACCGGCGGGTTCGGCCGGGCGCGCGGGCTCGGGGCGGCGGGCGGACGCGGCGGCCGACGCCGCACTGCCGGCCGCGGCGACCCGCACCTCGACGCCGAGGACCTGCCGGATCGCGTTGGCGACCACCTGGTCGCTGCCGCTGTTGCTGAAACCCTTGGCCTCGCTGGGACGGGAGAAGCCGAGCAGGACGGCGTTGCCCTCCACCCCGACCGGACGGACCTCACCGCCGGACAGCACCATCCAGGTGAACCGGCGCAGCCCCTTGACCGCCTCCAGGATCTGGCTCCACGACCCCTGGATCCGGCCCAGGTCCAGGGCGCCGCCTCCATCGGACTGGGCGGCGGGCGCCGACGGGGCCGGGCGCGCGGGTTCGGGCCGGCTCGGACGGGCCGGCGCGTCCCAACCCGCCGGTTCGGGCGCGGCGGCCTGAGGAGCCGCAGGCGCGGCCTGGGCCCGGGGCGGCCGGGCCTCGGGTGCGGCGGGCGCGCGTACGGGCTCGGGGGGTGCCGCCGGTACGGCGGCCCGGACCGGTGCGGCGGGCGGGGCGACGGCGCCGGAGGAGATCCGGCGCTCCATCTGCTCCAGGCGGGCCAGCAGGGCCGCGCCCTGGTCTCCGTCGGTGCCGGGCAGGAGCACCCGCGAGCACATCAGTTCGAGCAGCAGGCGGGGCGCGGTGGCCCCGCGCATCTCGGTGAGGCCCTGGTTGAGGATGTCGGCGGCGCGGGTGAGCTCGGCGGGCCCCATCCGGCCGGCCTGCGACTTCATCTGTTCCGCCGCCTCCGCGGCCACGTTGACCAGGCCCTTGTCCAGGGCGTCCGGCACGGCGGCCAGGATGACCAGGTCGCGGAAGCGCTCCAGCAGGTCCGTGGTGAACCGGCGCGGGTCGTGCCCGCCCTCGACCACCCGGTCGATCAGCCCGAACACGGCGGCGCCGTCGCGGGCTCCGAGCGCGTCGACCATCTCCCCCAGCAGGCTGGAGTCGGTGTAGCCCAGCAGGGACACCGCGCCCTCGCGGGTGATGCCGTCCTCGCCCGAGCCCGCGATGAGCTGGTCGAGCACCGACAGCCCGTCACGTGCGGAGCCGGCACCGGCCCGGACCACCAGCGGCAGCGCGGCGGGGTCGTAGGAGATCTCCTCTTCCTTGAGGAGGTCCTCGAAGAGCTCCCGGAGCGTGCTCGGCGGGATGAGCCGGAACGGGTAGTGGTGGGTCCGCGAGCGGATCGTGCCGATGACCTTCTCGGGCTCGGTGGTCGCGAACACGAACTTCAGGTGCGGCGGGGGTTCCTCGACCAGTTTGAGGAGCGCGTTGAAACCCTCGCGGGTCACCATGTGCGCCTCGTCGATGATGTAGATCTTGAAGCGCGAGCTGACCGGGGAGAAGAAGGCGCGCTCGCGCAGGTCGCGGGCGTCGTCCACACCACCGTGGGAGGCGGCGTCGATCTCGATGACGTCGATGCTGCCACCGCCGTCGGGGGCCAGCGCCACACACGAGTCGCAGGTCCCGCACGGGTCCGGGGTGGGCCCCTCGGCGCAGTTCAGCGAACGGGCCAGGATGCGGGCGCTGGTCGTCTTGCCGCAGCCGCGGGGGCCGCTGAACAGGTAGGCGTGGTTGATGCGACCGCTGCGCAGCGCCTGGCGGAGCGGGTCGGTCACGTGTTCCTGGCCCCGCACCTCACCGAACGTCGCGGGACGGTACTTGCGGTACAGCGCGATGCTCACGGTGTGCTCACTCCCCTGGTCCCTGCCACCCGTCCATTCAACCCGCTGGCGGTGACAGTTCGCACCGGATCGATGAACCGGGAGGGTCCGACCGGGCCCGAGAAACAGAAAGGACCCCCCGCGCACCCGCCAGAGCCCATTTATCCTTGCTGCCTTCCGGCCCTGGGGAGGTTCATGGGGTGACGCCGCACGAGGGGTCTGCCCCGAGTGTATCCGACCTCCCGACCGCTCTGGCAACCTCGCGGAGCGCCCCTCCCGCCCCGGGTGCCCCGGCGCGCATGGCCATGGCGACCTCGCGGGGCCATCATGAACGACATGTTCGACCCCTCGGAATCCACCGACCACTCCTCCGCGCGGCAGGACCTCATCGTGGACACGTTGGAGAACGCCTTCTCCGACCTCATGGCCACGGCTCCGGCCGCGTTCCGAACCAAGTTCCGCAAGATGGCCGCCACTCCCTTCGCGTTCTACCGGGGCAGTGCCTCGCTCTTCTACTCCGACGTCGCGTCGATGGAGGACCCCTGGGCGGACGACCGCACCTCACGGGTGTGGATCCAGGGCGACCTGCACGCCGAGAACTTCGGCACCTACATGGACTCGACCGGACGCCTGGTCTTCGACGTCAACGACTTCGACGAGGCCTACCTCGGCCACTTCACCTGGGACGTGCTCCGGTTCGTGTCCAGCGTGGCCCTGATGGGGTGGCAGAAGGCCCTGTCCGACGACGACATCGGCGCGCTCGTCCCGCGCTACGTCGAGGCCTACGTGTCCCAGGTCCGCCGGTTCGCGACGCAGGGCGGCGACTCCGACTTCTCCCTCAAGCTGGACAACACCGACGGCACGGTCCACGACGTGCTCCAGCGCGCCAGGCTCAACAGCCGCGCGGCGATGCTGTCGTCCATGACCGCCCGCGACGGGTACGACCGGAGGTTCCGCGAGGGGCCGCGGGTACGGCGGCTGGACGACGTCGAGCGCGGGAAGGTGCTCGCCGCCTACCACGCCTACCTGGAGACCATCCCGAACGACCGGCGGTTCGCGTCGCTGGACTACGGAGTCAAGGACGTGGTGGGCAGCGGCGGCTTCGGGATCGGCTCCGCGGGCCTTCCCGCCTACAGCGTCCTCATCGAGGGCCGGTCGGAGGCGTGGGACAACGACATCGTCCTGTCCATGAAGCAGGGGAACGTCGCAGCCCCGTCCCGGGTAGTGACGGACCAGCGCATCATGGCGGCGTTCGAGCACCACGGACACCGCACCGCCGTGTCCCAGCGCGCGCTCCAGGCCCACGCCGACCCGCTGCTGGGGCACACCGAGATCGACGGCGTGGGCTTCGTGGTGAGCGAGATCTCCCCGTACACCAACGACCTGGACTGGGAGGGGCTCACCGAGCCCGAGGACGTCGAGCCGGTGCTGGACTACCTGGGCCGCGCGACCGCCAAGGCGCACTGCGTGTCCGACTCGCACGCGGACGCGACCCTGGTGGACTGGGAGACCGAGGAGGCGCTCATGACGGTGCTCGACGGCCGCGAGGCGGAGTTCTCCGCCTGGTGCGTGCGGTTCGCCCACCGCTACGCGGCCCAGGCGCGCGCGGACCACTCGCTGTTCGTGGACGCGTTCCGCAACAACGCCATCAGGGGGGTGCGGTCCAGCCGGGACTCCTGACCCGCCCGCCTGCCCGCCCGCTCTGAGCTGGGCCCGAGCGGGCGGGAGGAGGCCCCCGGGGAGGCCCTCGGGGAGGCCCTCGGGAGACCTGTTCGGAGCACCCTCTCCGGCGTGTAGAGTTGTGCGCGGAGGATTCGCCTAGTGGCCTAGGGCGCACGCTTGGAAAGCGTGTTGGTGGCAACGCCTCAGGGGTTCGAATCCCCTATCCTCCGCAGCGGCTAGCTGCCGAGACGAAGGCCCCGACCGGACACCGGTCGGGGCCTTCGTCGTCCCTAGTCTCAGTTTTAGTCTCAGTTGGCCGTTCCGGGGCCTGAGCCGCCCTCCTCCGGCTGGGGAGCCTCCCAGATGAGTCCGCCGACCCGGTCGGCCACGTCGGTGCGGACCTCGTCCACCACATGCTGGTAGCGCTTCGCCATCGAGGACGAGGACCACCCCATGATCCCCATCACGGCCCGCTCCGGAACCTCCAGGATGAGCAGCACGGTCGCGGCGGTGTGCCGGGCGTCGTGCAGCCGCGCCTCCCGCAGCCCGGCCTCCCGCAGCAGGGCCTTCCACTCGTGGTGGTCGGTATTCGGGCTGAGCGGCCGGCCGAACTCGTCGGCGAACACCCAACCGCCCTCCTCCCACAGCTCCCCGGCGGCCTCCCGTTCCCGTTCCTGGACGGCCCGGTGCTCCCGCAGGAGCGCGACCAGCGGCCCGGGGAGACCGATCGGGCGCTTGCCCGCGGACGACTTGGTGTCCTTGGTCAGAGGGTTGGTCCGGACCCGCTCCGGGCAGTACCCGGCCTTGCGTCCGCACGTGTCGTCGCAGCCGTGTGCGTACTTGGGTCGGAGCAGGTTCCGGCGCACACGCAGACCGCCGGAGACCAAGTCCAGGTCGGGCCAGCGCAGCCCCAGGGCTTCCCCCTGCCGGAGCCCCAGGGCCAGGGCGATGGCCCAGCGTGCGCCGTTGCGCCGGTCGGCCGCCAGCTTCAGCAGGCGCCGCACCTCCCCGACGGAGTAGGGCTCCACCTCCTCCTCCGCGACCCGCGGTGCCTTGGCCAGCAGCACCGGGTTCTTCGGCAGGTGGCCGCGCCGTACGGCCTCGTTGAGCGCGGCCCGGATGGTGCGGTGGGCATGGTGGGCGGTCGCAGGCTTGCTGCCGTTGGCCTGCATCTTGGCGTAGAAGCGCTCCAGGTGTTCGGGCTGGAGTTTGTCCAGCCAGTGGCCTCCGAGACCCGGGATGAGGTGGACGCGCACATCCACGCGGTAACCGGAGTAGGTGTACTCGCTGACGGATGCCGCGGCGATGTTCTCCAGCCAGTGCGTGAGCCAGTCGGCGACGCGCCACCGCTGCCCGGCCTTGGGCACGCTCCCCTTGTCCCGCTTGCGCTCCAACTCCCGGACGGCCTTGGTGATGTCCTTCCGGGTCGTGCGCATCACGTGGCGGCGGTCCGGCTTGCCGTCGTCCTTGACCCCCACGGTCACGCGCCCGTGCCAGTAGCCGTCCTTGCCCTTGTAGATGGAGGAGGCTCCGTTGGGCTGCCGGGTGCGCTTGGAGTTGTCAGTCATGTCTTGCCGCTCCTGAGAAGTCCGGAGCGGGGCCGCGGCGGCGCGGCCCCGCGAGGGGGTCACGCCGCGCGGTCCTGAGCGCTCTCGTCGAGCAGCAGGGCCACGTACTCGTCGAGGGCGACAGCGGGCACCAGGCGGGAGGTGCCGATCTTGACGGAGCGCAGGCGTCCGAGCCTGATCTGCTCGAAGGCGCGGGTGCGGCCGATGCCGAGCAGAGCGGCGGCCTCCTCGACTCGCAGCAGTTTCTTCTCAGTGGTCATGGCGGTGCTTCCTTTCTGGGAGTGCGGCCCCGGTGGTTGCTTGGCGGCTATGCGCCGGGGCCGCTGATCTGCGGGTGAACCTGGTAGGCGGGTGAGGGCGGGCGTCCTCCCTTCGGGTTGCGCGGGGGCGGGGGCTCCATCGCTATCCAGCCGTAGCCCTCCAGCAGCTCCAGGGAGGGCAGCACGTCAGCGACCTTGGGGAAGGTGCCGCGCGGCAGACCGGAGAACGCCTCGCGCACGGTGAACCGGGCGGGCTGCTTGCGCCGGAGCCAGTCCAGGACCAGGCGGGCGCGCTCGGTCTCAGGGTCGGCGCCCATGTGGTCGAAGGCGGCTTCCGCGTGGCGGGTGAAGTACTCCCCGATCCGGATCGCGGCGGCCATGGTGTCGCCGCTGATGGGGAGCCGGTACCCGTCGACGGGGTTGTCGGCCAGGTGCAGCAGGGCCGCGATGCGCACGATCGCGCCCACGGACTTGCCCGCCCAGTCGGACATGTGCCCCAGGTCCCCGGTGCGCGGGTGCAGGCGCGGCTCCAGCTTGCGGGCGTAGTCGAGCCGGAGTTCGTCGGCCTCCGGGGAGAGCTGGAGGCGGATGGGGTCGGTCCAGTCGAACAGGTGCACCACCATGCGCATGAGGCGTTCCTCGTAGGTGGCGGCCACGTCGGCGGGAACCGGGTCGGGGTCGACGTTGCGGGTGCCGATGTTGGACTCGGGCAGGGCGTACAGGAACCTGCCGAGCAGTCCCTTGCCGCGGAAGCCGGGGCCGGTGGCGATCTCACGGATCACGTCCGGCTGCACGGCCAGGCCCAGGGTCAGCACGGCCGTCTCCACGTGCTCGGTGCGGTCGCGCCGGTCGACGCGAAGCATGTCTCCGGCGTGGCCTTTGAGGAACAGGTCGAAGTTCGGCGCTCCGGAGTAGCGACCCGCGAGGATCTGGAAGATCCCGCCCTCGGCGGAGAGCACGGCGAGCCTGCCGCCCTGGTCGCACAGGATCGAGGCGGCCCGCTCGGGGGTGACGTCGTCGGCCACGAGCTGGGGCACGACGGGGATCGTGATCTCCTCGATCGCGGCCGCGGCGTCGCTGGCGTCGGCGAGCGCGTCCGGGGCTCCCTTGGAAGAGACGGCTTTGGCCTTGGCCTTCTCCGCGACCCCGGCGGCGACCTCCCGTGCCAGCTCCGCTTCCACGATCTGCGGTTTGATCCGCTCGGTCAGCTCTGCTTCGACCTTGAGGATCGGGGAGGTGATCGCGCGGAACACCGCAGACTTGCGCGAGGCGGACGGCAGGGCCACGACCGTGAACAGGTTGACCGGTTCGGTGTAGGTGCCGCGTACCTGCACGATGGCGCGTCCCCCGGCGGCGGTGGACAGGGCGGCCAGGGCGACGCACCCGGCGGCGTCCACGGGCGTCTGGGTCTCCTCCGCGACTGCCTTGACGAAGGCGGCTACCCAGTCGGGCAGGCAGTCGGCGGGGAAGGTGGGAAGGGTGCCGCGGGCACCGAGCGGAGTGGGAGCGTCCCACTCCTGCCCGGTGACCGGCCGACCGTCGTCGGGGATCACGCCGCGGCTCCCCGGGGGCGGCGGATTCCGGCCTGGAGGCCGCTGCGCACGGTGTTCTCGGCTTCGTCCGCTCCCAGACCGATCTGGAGTGCGGCGTTGGTGAGCTGGTCTTCGGCCAAGTGCTTGGGGAGCATCCCCGCGCCTACCAGCGTGCCCACGGCGAACGCGGCCTTGTTCAAGGTGTGATTGCGGCTGCCCTCCTTGGCGGCGAGCACCCGGTCGACCTCTCCACGCAGTGCCCGGGTGACGTAGGTGGCGGCGCTGGGGTGCGAGGCGAGCATGCTGTGCACCTGTCCGGAGGTCAGCGGGCGTCGGCGGGCCGGTTCCAGCAGCGTCGCCAGCCAACTGGGGAGCGGAGCCGTGTCGGCGGGGTTGGTGACGGTGTAGGGGCCGCGGCCGTCCACGTCGGCGACGTAGGAGCCGGGGCCGACGACGTAGCCGCCGGTGGCGCGGGTGTCGATCAGCCACCCCAACCGGCCCGAGGTGTTGCGGTAGGAGGCGTTCTCCGGGGCCATGTAGTACAGGTGGATGCCGCCCCGTCGGGTGGTCACGGTGAACGTGTCCAGGAACGTGGTGTCGCCCTCAGCGTGCTTCTCAGCGAGCGCAGCGAGAACGTCCGCGCCGTTGGTGATGCCGGGGCGCTCCCACTCCGGAGGTGGGGCCTCGCCGTCCTTGGGGGTGTCGAGGTCGACCACCACCAGGCCGGAGGGTCCGCACGCGACGGCGATGTTGTGGGCGGGGTGGACTCCCCAGTGGGCACGGATCGCGTCCGGGTCGGTGGTGGCGTGCCGCTCCCAGTCGGTGAAGGTGCGCACGGGCCGCTTGGCGCGGGTGCGCAGTGGGAAGACGTGCCAGCCGCGGTTGGCGGCGGCAAGGGCGTAGGGCAGGACGTTCGTGGGGCTCACGTGTAGCACCACCCTCCGTCGCAGCTGGCGTCGTCGTCGGGGAAAGGCAGGGTGTCCATGCCCTCGGGAACGACCTGGCGCAGTGGGGCACCGTGACGGGTGAGATAGACGTGGTCCTTGCCCAACGTGTCACGCCGCTCATTGAGCAGGTCTTCCAGGGCACAGGCCTTGTCGAACAGGCCGGGGCGCTCACGGCGCATGTCGATCCACGTGCTCATTCGGTGGAAGGGACAGAACCAGCAGCTCGACTTAGGCGGCAGCGGCAGTCCGAAGGAGCGAATGATGCGGGGGCAGTCCGCGCGGCGGATGCCCAGGTCGAGCAGGGGGTAGACGATGTTCTCGTGGGGTTCGCAGCGGCGGTTGTTGGCACGGTGGATCTCGTCCACACTGATGCCGATCCCGACGGTGGCGGGGTTGTCACGGGTGGCGCCGTGTTGTCGGAGCCACTTGCCGACGACCTTGATCTTGAAGTCGGCGGTGCAGGAGCGGGTTCCGGGGGCGCCGTTGGACATGCGCACGGGGATGGGCAGGGAGCGCGACCCTTCGCGGGTGAGCCTTCCGTAAAGGGTCTCGGTGGTGCCGTCGCGCTTGGTGCGGTCGAGCTGGTGGAGGGTGAGGCCGTGTTCGGCGGCGAAGGGGGCCGCGTGGTCGCGGACGTAGTCGAGGGTGGCGGGGTCTTCGCTGTCGTTGCCGACGTTGGCGAACAGGAAGGTGGTGAAGTCCAGTTCGCCTGTGGCGGCCAGGGCCAGTGCGGCAGTGGACTGCCATCCTCCGCCGAAGCTGAACGTTCGCAGAGCATGCGTCATGATGGGTAGTGCTCCTTGCGGTGACGTAGGGAGTGCTCTTTCTGGGAGCGCGGCTCCGGTGGTTGCTTGGCGGCTATGCACCGGAGCCGCTTTCGTGTGTGGGGCCGGGTTGGACGCCCCGGCGCGGTGTTACAGGTCAGCGGGTGTCCAAACCGGGTTTGGACAGGGTCTGGACACCTGGTTTGGACAGGGTCTGGACAAGGGCTTGGACACCCGGTTTGGAACGGGTCAGGCCGCGACGAGTGCGTGGGCGTCACGGACGGACCACAGGCCGTTCTCGTCGTCGTGCTGGATTCGCCCGGCGTCCTCCAGCTCCGAGAGCTGGCCGTAGAACCAGCTCCTCCCGCGCTCCACGCCCATCTCCGCCAGGCCGCTCCTGAAGTCACCGGCCTTGAACTGGTGCCCGTTGCCCCAGTCCTCCAGGAGCGCGTCGATTGCGGCTCGGGCTTCCTCCGCGCTGGCCTTGGTGCCCTTCTTGCGGGTCGGAAGGGCGAAGTCGTCCTCGGGGTCCAAGGGCGGGATCTCCGTGTCGATGTCGCCCACGATCTCGGGGTCGTCGTCGGGAGTCTTGAGCACGACCGGTTCGATGTCCTCGTCCACGATCAGCTCCTCGTCGTCCACGTCATCGACCGCGGGCACCGTCACAGCAGGGGTCATTACCGGTGCGGCGGTTGCGGCCCGTGCGGTGGCGCGGCTACGGCTCGCCAGGAACTCGGCGTACTCGGTGCCGAACGCCTGGCGGGTCACTGCGTCGAGCTTGGCGTCCTGGTCAGGGAGGCCGTTGGCGGCGACGGTCAGGTCCCGGTTCTCGTCCTTGGGGTCGGTGGTGGGCGGGCCGAACACCTTGACCGCCACCACGTGTCGATCGGGGTCGACGTGCTCGATCGCGGCATAGGCCGCGCCCGGCTTGGACTTGCGCCACCGCGACGGGTCGCATCCGGCCTCGGTCACGTAGTCCGGGAGCACGAAGCTGGCGTCGGCGAAGTCGCGGACCCCGAAGCAGATACCGTCACCCAGGTTCGCGCGGGTGTCGGTGTCGAGGTTGCCCCAGGTTGCCCGCTGAAGGCTGAGATCGAGGTGGATGCCGGTGGACCGGGCCACTCGCGCGATCTCCACGATCTCCTCGAAGTCGACCACCTCGGCGGCCTCTTCCACGAGGATGTGCAGGAAGGTCAGCCCCGACTCGGGCACCCACTGCGAGTGCCCTCGGTCGGCCAGATGGTTGGCGCGGGCCTTGATCGCGCGCTTGACCGCGGCGAGCTGCTTGCGGGCATTGGGCTTGGTGTAGGCGGGCCACCCGATCGCGCCCTCGATCGGCCCCAGGGTTTGACGGCCCTTGGCCAGGTCGATCGCGAGCGTGAACGTGTCGCGGCGGGCGGCGACCTGCACCATCTTGACCTTGCCGTACACGCTCTTTCCGGCGCCTGCCATGCCGACCGTGAGCGAGTGCCGGTTGGTGATCTGGTTGAAGAACGGCTCGCCGTCCTCGTAGGTCCCCAGGTGCAGCGGGTGGTCCACGATCGAGGCTCCGACGTGTGTGGCCTCCAGGCCCGGCCAGGGGATGAGCTTGCCCATGACGTCCTGCTTGGTGATGACCAGCTCCGCCTTGTCGGCGCGGCCCTGGTCCTCGATCACCCGGATCGCGCCCGGCGCGACCCCGTAGGCGCTAGCGAGTTCCTTGGCGCGGTTCTGAATGGACTCGGCGGTCTCGCCGTTGTCCAGGGTCAGCTCGTGTCGCTGCTGCATCTCGGTGTCCGAGATCAAGCGAGCGCGCACGTCGCGGAGCTTGATCTTGGCCGCGATCTCCTCGAAGGTCGGCAGCACCCGCCCCTTCTTGGGGGCGGTCTCGGCGGTGCCCTGTCCACGTGCCCACAGGTGGACGTTGGAGATCGCGGCGGCAGCCGCTCCCCCGATAAGCAGCGCGTCCATGAGCGGGCGGCCGGGGCCGAACACCGTGGCCATGGAGAGCCACGCCCCGGCCCCGCCGGTCATGGCGGTAGCGATGTGGTGGGCGTACCAGGTGCGTGCCCCGGTCAGACGGTGGGTTGCGTAGGTGACGACCCCGCCGGCGGCTGCGACGGCAGCCGCGGCCAAGCCGGTGTACATTCCGGCGTCTCCCCACATCCAGTGGGTGAAGTATCCAGCCGGTATCAGTCCCGGAGCTGCCAGCCAGGGCCGGATGTAGTCCATGGCGGTGTTGCCGCGCCGGACCGGTGCCTCGGAGCCGTCCCGGCCCCGCACAACGACTTCATTGCGAGCCACGTGGGCCTCCTTCGTGGTGGGCGGGGGCCGCTCCGAGCGGCCCCCGCGGGTCGGGTTCGGTCAGGCGGACAGGTCCAGGGACCGGCGGCGCTTCTTGCGCTTGACCAGGTGGTCGAAGTGCTTGAGCATCGACCCCCAGGTGCGGACAGCCTCCACGCCAACGAGGCGCTGGGCTTCGGCCGCGCGGCGCAGGTGGCGGGCCACCGACCGGGCCTTGCGGCGCATCGCCAGGCGACTCTCCCCGCTACCGGGCGGCAGCTCCTTGAGCGCGGCCTCCAACTCCTGCGCAGAGAACTCCAGCTCCACGGCCAGAGCCCGGCTCAGCTTGCGGGTGGTCTCGGTGTAGTGGCGGATGTCCGAGCCGGTCTCGAACTGGATAGCTTCCAGGTCCGCCATGATGCGCTTCAGCTCGGAACGCTCGGTGTTGGCCTCAGTCATGGGTCTGGGTCTCCTCACTCGGGCGGGTGATGACGACGGCGATGACCCCACGTCCGGGGCCGTGGCGGCGCGTGCGGGCAGCGGCCAGGTGTTCACGCCAGGTCCGCCCCAGCCAACCCAGGAGCACACCCAGGGGCCGGTTCAGAGGACGGATGTCCAGGCAGGCGGAGACCAACGTGTCCGTCTGCAACAGCAGGTGGTCGATGAAGGCCACGGTGGCCGCGAAGCGAGTCCGCCAGTCCGTTCGAGCACTCACGAGGCGTCGCCTCCGGCCTCGATCTCTCGGCGGATACGGCGCACGGTGGACTCGCCCAAACCGAGCGCTTCGGCGATCTCGGCCGTGTGAGCGTCGGGGTCCCGGTACAGGTGGTCGGCGACGCGACGGCGGTTGCGCTCCCCTTCCAGACGACGGCGCTCCTGAGCGGTCAGCACCCGTTCGGCGGACTCGTCGTCCTCGTGCGAGCGGTCGCGCTCACACGGGCGCTCAGACGGGATGACCTGCTCCGGCTCCGGAGCGGGCGGCACGGTGACGGGGTCCTGCTGCCCGTGTGAGCGCTCCGGGGAGTCGCCGTGTGAGCGGTCCTCCTCGTGCGAGCGCTCGGACGGGCCGCCGTGTGAGCGGTGGTGGTCGCGGAGGTAGTCCGCGGCCTCCTCGGCGATGGCCTCACCCACCACCGCCAGGCCGTCACCGGGGTTGTGGCGCGGTGGTGCGGGGATCACCTCGTTCTGCCCGCTCTCCACGTGGTTCGGAGCCGTGGCACCGGTGATGCGGGCCATCACCGCGGTGATCGCGTCGGCGGAGGTGACCGTGATCAGGTAGGCGAACAGGCTGAACGCGGCCGATCCCAGCGAGGCGACGGCGCCCACGGGGCCAGAGCCGATCGTGGAACCGATGATGCTCACCAGCAGCGGGATCACGATGAGCGCGGCCAGGGCCGTGCGCACACGCCCCTTGGGGAGCGCCCCGGCGAAGGCGAGCTTGCCCGCCCAGACGATCGCGGCCGTCGACATACCGGTCAGGGCGACCTCTGCGAGGTAGCCGATGCCGGTCGGAGCCGCGGGCTGGTGGGTGTGGACGGCCGCTTCCAGCCCCATCGCGGACCCGATCGAGAGGACGATCGAGGCTGCGAGGGACAGGTGGGCGAAGTGCCGACGCGAGCGGGTCAGGTCCAGGACTGTGTAGGCCGGATCGGTGGCCGCTCGGGCGGCGTCCACGGCCTGGGCGGCCCGGATGGCCTCCTCGGCGCGGCGGTCGGTCTCACGCTCGGAGCGCAGCACCCGGCGGTGCTCCAGCTCCAGGCGGGTCCTCAGCCGTTCGGCGGACAGGGTGTCCGCCTGCCCCCGGGTGGCGGGGTTCAGCCGGGGATCGGACAACAGGTCCTGGTCGGGGACGGACTGGAGGGCCTTGGCGTCCTGCACCTGCTTGCGCAGGGCGGCCACCACGTCGGTCGGCTCGGGAGCGGTGCGCTTCTTCCGGAGGGTCATCGGTCGTCTCCCAGCTTGGACAGGCGACGGATGGTGTCGCGGTCGGCGCGGGCGTTAGGCCAGAGCAGGCCACCGGTCAGACGCCAGGTGAGGGCGGCGACCGCCAGCAGGGCGAACAGGGAGATCAGGACGGCCATCAGTGCCTCCTCCGTCGGGTGGTCTGATCGAGGATCAGGCGGGTGCGTCCCCAGCGGCGGAATGTGCGGCGCACCTTGCGGACGACTTCGGTGATCTTCAGCAGGGCGAAGCCGACCAGGGCGGCGACGGTTGCTCCCGCCAGGGCGGCGGCGATCGTCTGCTCGGTCACGGGGTCACCTCCGACTGCTCGCTGTCGTCGGCGATCCGGCAGATGCAGGTGATCCGCACTCCGGTGCCGTTCCAGTCGTCGGCGTACACCGAGGCCACGGTGCTGTCCCAGCCGTGGACCGGGGCGTCGAAGGCCCGGGAGATGTCCGTGATGAGCTGGCGGCGCTCCTTGACGGTGCTGTGCTTGGGGCTCAGCCACAGGTCGACAACGGGGCCGTCGCTGTGCTCCGTCCTGACCGACAGCTCGGGGTAGTCGCCGGAGAGCTGGCCGACGATCACCGAGGCGATCACGAGCAGTTCCGGCGCGGACATGGGGCGCGTCGCGGTGGGGTTCTCGGTTCGGGTGGCCATGTCAGGCGACCTCTCGCGAGTACGTGTTGATCTCGTCGTGGGTGAGGCCGCCCCAGACCCCGGCGGACGGCAGGTCCCGGAGCGCCAGCTCCAGGCACAGCTCCCGGACGGGGCAGGTGAGGCACAGGACCTTGGCGGAGCGCTCCCGCAGCGTGCGGGCCGCGGGCTTCTCACCGAACAGGTCGGCGGTGTCGGGCTCGAAGAACAGCTCCGGCTGCGTGGCGCAGGGGAGGCGGTGATCGGCCATCGCGGCGCGGAGTCGCGCCGTAGGCAGGGTCTTCGGGTCGGGGCTCACAGGACCTCCTGGTTGGAAGGAAAGCCCGGCTCCTGCTGGCGGCTATAAAGCAGGAACTTGAACAGGCTCACTAGTCACCTAGCTTGGCTAGCCAAGCTAGGAGAGTCAAGAGGATTGCGAGAACTTCTTTCTAGGCTGCCTAGCCAAGCTCTCGTAAGCTGGGGAGCATGAGCATCGATCCGGAAGACCCCCGCCCCCCGTTCCAGCAGGTAGCAGGCGCTCTGAGAGCGTCGATCCTTACCCGGAAGCTAGAACCGGGTGACCAGTTGCCCTCTGGGTCGGAACTGGCCAAGACCTACGGCGTGGCACGCATGACCGTGCAGCAGGCCATCCGGCTTCTGAGGGATGAGGGCCTGGTGGTCTCCCAGCAGGGCCGCGGCGTGTTCGTGCGGGAACGCACGTCACGCCCGGTTGGTCTGCGCCCCCACATCGAGCGGGCGTTCAACAGCCAGGCCGTGACGATCGACTTCGCCGGATTCGGCGGGGAGACTCTGCACGGAGCGCTCCAAGAGCCGCTGGACAAGGTCCGCGAAGGGCGGCTGTCACCGGAGACCGTCCGCGTGCGCATCCTCGTGCCGGACCTCTCCGCTCCGATGGGCCTCCCTGTCCGCACGGACACGCTCACCGACGACCCCGACGTGCGGAAGCGAATGCGGCGGATCATGCTCCGGTACACCCAGGGCATCGAGGACGCGGTGCACGAGCTGGAGAACCTCGGGCTTGTCCAGAGCGCTGTCGTGCAGACCCGGGTCTACTCGGTCGCTCCGATGTTCAAGCTCTACATCATCAACGGTCAGGAAGCATTCTTCGGGTACTACCCGGTCAAGGAGAACACCGTCCCGATCAACAAGGAGAAGGTGGAGATCTTCGACCTCATGGGCAGGGACGCCACGCTGTTCCACCACGCCGCGGACGAGGACCCCGAGTCGACCGGATCGCAGTACATCGCCCAGTCACAGATGTGGTTCGACAGCATCTGGGAGAACGTCTCCAGGGAGCGCGAGGAATGACCCCGGAAGAACAGAACATCATCCGCCGCTGCCGTGCGGTCCTACTCGACTTCGACGGCCCCGTATGCAGTGCCTTCGCTGGCTACCCTGCCCCGCAGGTAGCCCGGGACATGCTGGCCCGCTCACGAGAGGCCGGAGTCCCGATCTCAGAGAAGGCCAGCACGGAGACGGACCCCATGGAGGTACTCCGTTACCTGTTCGAGGTCGCCCCAGAGCGGCACTCCGAGTCCGAGCGGATGCTCCGGGAAGCAGAAGTCATCTCCGTGGCAGAGGCATCTCCGACACCTGGCGCCGTCGAGTTCATGCAGGCATGTAAGGAGACAGGCCGCTGCCTGGTGGTGGTCAGCAACAACTCCCCAGAGGCTGTAGAGGCCTTTCTCAAAGCTCACGGTCTCACGAAGCTGGTTCGCGCGGTCTTCGGACGCAGCAGAGAGTCGCCGGAGCTGATGAAACCGCACCCTCACCTCCTCGAACTGGCCTTCAAGGAGCTGCCTGTTGGTCCTAGCGACTGTCTCATGGTGGGCGACTCGGTGACCGACATCGAAGTAGCTAAGGCGATGAGAGTGCCCGTGGCCGGGTACGCAAACAAGCCAGGGAAAGTAGAGGCGTTCCGACTACTGGAGAGCGATGTAGTCATCCAGCGGATGGAAGACTTGACACCTCATATCCTCACTGTCATCAAGTGACTACAAATCGTAGCAAAGAGAAGTCTTGTCGAGTTCAGCAGAGCTTGGGGGCTTCTGTGAGTGGTCAGAAAGCTTGGTTACTTCCCAGACCTGCTCAGTAGTAGAGCCAGCAGAGTCGACCTGCCACAGGTCAACCCACCGAACCTCTCAAGCATGACAACCACGGGTTTCAAAGCTCAACTCAGGGACGGAAGACCCTCCACCGCCCCTGAGAGGGCCCATGAGCTCCTACGGGATGCACGCGACCTCTGACGGCTCTCCAGCCTCATCCCTTGCCCAGAGGCCATGTGCTTGGCCAGGGGACAGCTGCTTCATAGGAAGGCACACACCTGTACCGCTAAGTCGCCTTCATCACAGTCGTCACAGGTTCAGACACGCCTTCTTACAAGTCATCTGGCAGCATCAGCGCATCAAGCAGGCATCATGCAAGACTTGGGACTTGCCAGAGGCTACTCTGTACTTGCCAGATCGATGAAGAGGAGTTATTCGTGACAGAAAATGAACTACAAGAGCTTCTAGAAAAACTCCGACGACTTGGAGGAGATAATTACACTTGCGAAGTTAAGAAATCCCAGAAAGACCTCCCTGCATCCACATGGGAAACGATAAGCGCATTCGCGAACGCCCAAGGGGGGATGATCATCCTTGGAGTAGAAGAAAAGAAAGGCTTTGCAATTACAGGGGTAGATGAACCCGCCAAAATAGAGGCAAACCTTGCAGGGGTTTGCAGCGAAATGGAGCCTCCTGTTCGCGCGGAAATAATTAGCCATGAATTTAATGGTAAGCACATAATTACCTGCAAAATTCCTCCCACACCAAGGGATCAACGTCCGTGCCATAAGAAAAGCCTTGGCCCGTGGGCTGGATCTCGTCTGAGGGTCAGCGATGGAGACCGAAAACTCACAGATTATGAGGTATCTATACTTCTTTCCAATAGAAGCGAACAAAAACAAGATCTGAACCCGGTACCGGAGGCAGCGTTTACCGATCTGGATCAAACGATAATCAACGGCTTCTTGCGTAGGGTGCGAGAGACAAAATCTTCAATATTTAGCCGCATTGAGGACAGGGAAGCACTACGAATGCTCAACGTCCTTGTCCCGCACGGGGAAGATCTAGTTCCTTCCCTGGCCGGACTTCTCGCCTTTGGCATTTACCCACAGCAATTCGAGCCACAACTAGACATCACGTTCGTTGCTTACCCAAACACAGAGCCGGGAGTACTAGGCCCTTCAGGAGAAAGATTTACGGAGAACCGTTCGATTGACGGGTCAATCCCTCAAATGGTGAGTGAATGCATCCGTGTACTGAAGAGGAACATGCGACGCAGGAGTATAGTCTCAGGTCTCTTCAGAACAGATGAGTGGGAGTATCCGGAAGAAGTTCTCCGTGAAGCACTCGTAAATGCCTTGGTACACCGCGATTACTCTGAGGCAGCTCGGGGGATGCAAGTTCAGGTTGAAATGTACCCTGATCGGCTAATCATCAGGAACCCTGGAGGCCTGTATGGGCCAGTCGAAGTGAACAACCTGGGAACGGAAACTATATCCTCCTCACGCAATAAGGTTCTACTTAAAATTCTCGAAGACACGCCTTATACCGACAACAGCATGGTATGTGAAAACCGAGGGAGCGGAATCGCGAGGATCCGAATTTCACTGGTTGAGGCTGGTATGGAGCCGCCACGATTCACTGACAACATTTCTTCCTTCGCCGCAGAGTTTCCGAACCATACGTTGATCGACGAAGAAGCCCTCCAGTGGCTAAACGAGCTTCAGTCGGGGCCTCTTTCAAAAACACAGATGACAGCATTGGTAATGATGCGCAACGGAGAAATAATGACAAATAGTTCCTATCGGACAGCCACGGGCGTCCAAGACAGCAGAGTAGCTAGCCGCGACCTGAAAGAACTCGTCGATCGTGGGATAATCGAGCAACATGGAAACAGAGGATCGGCTTTCTATCTTCTGAAAAATAGTCCCAATGTTACAGATGAGGACCCATTTAGCAGCTTCGAGACAGAAGAAGCAGGTGAAGCCATGCCTCGAGAACCCTCGACACAGTCTATTCAAAAAACAGAAAGGCTGACTTCACTTCAGTCCACTGTATTGGAAACCCTGAAAGATTCCCCCCTCACCAAGCAAGCGATATCAGAAATCACTGAAATGGACCAAAATAAGGTGAGAGGAGCCCTGCAGGCCCTACGAGAGAAGGGGCTCATTAAACTAATAGGGAAGCCGCGTTCCAAAAACGCAAAATGGGGAATCACGTAGCCCTGGTGCTGGCGGACAGCATGAAAAGTAAGAGAAGTTATCATGCACCGAAAGGTGCATGATAACTCCGGATTATCACCCTTCACCTCTGGCAGTCAACCTAGTTCGTACTGGCGAACGAGTTGCCTCCTTGCCATATTACCTCGACCCCTAGGTCAGCGCAGTAGTCGAGTAGGTCGGCACGAGGCCTGCTGGGCAGAAGGACCGCCATCGCAGGTCGCTCACCATCACGCTCTATAAATCGCCGGTAGTCGAAGAGCTGGCCTACAGCCATACGAATTGCCTCGCGCGTCACGGTGCCCTTAGCTTCGATTAGCTTGTGATCTGTCTTATCATAAATATCGGTGAACAGCGGTTTAAGCTCTTTCGCCGGCAAGATCTTATTCCGAGATACCGAGTGCCCTAGGAGGCGGAGGTGTCGCTGATAGTCCTGCACAAGCTTGGATTCTCGACGTTCCGCCTGATACGGCTCCCGGGACGGGTTGACGTAGGCGCGCTCGGTGTGAGTCTGCTCGATGTTGACTTCGGTGATTTTCTTCTTGTCTCGGGGGGTCTCCGGAAGGGGCGGGAGTTCTTCGCCGATACCATCCTTGGGGGCGAGACGGAACATGATGACGCTGCGGATTTCGTCGCTGTCCTTCATCGGGGCGTCGTCAAGGTACCAGGGGTTATCCTTGGCGAGTTCGAATTCCCCCACGTAGGTTACCTCGCCGCGGGATCCGTCCATGAGGCGTAGGGCCCGCTTGTCTTCTCGGTGGTTGAGGATCGCCAAGTTGCCCTGGGTCATAGTCTGGTCGCCTTGCTGACCTTCGCCGGCGTAGTGGTAGCAACCGTCGTCGCCCCAGCCGTCGAAGTAGCCGTACTGGTGCCCGCTCTTGGGGTCGGAGAAGAGGAAGATGTTGGGGGTCACGCGAGAGGGGCCGATGCCGCCTTGCTGGCGACCTCCGTAGGTCTTGTGGAGATCGGCTCGCTTGATGGTCTCACCGGGCTGAAGGGCAAATTCCATGAGCTCCTCATTTTTAGGGTTAATTTTGAACCTAAAAAACTAGGGTAGAAGTTAGCCCATGGATCGTCAACTGGGTTCTGTGGCCCTGCCCACCGGCAAGACGTTGGTGCGCGTGCCGCGGATCCACTCATGTGGACCCGCCGCAGAAGCTACAGAACATGCAGAACTGGTGTTAGCGCAGGTCAGAACCCTGTTTCGCGGAACCGCAGAACGCCGCGCTACCTCCGCAGAACCGCAGAACCCCTGTGCAGAGGGTTCTGCGGAGGTTCTGTGAGGTAGCGCGGTCCGGCCTCTCAGGCCGTTGAACAGCCAGGACACGGGTTCTGTGGGTTGTGTAGGTTCTGCGGCGGGCGGCGAAGGGCTCCCCAAGGGGAGACGCCAACGGGTTGCACGTGCGCGACCGGAAGCCGACCTCGTGAGATGGCGACTGGAGCACGAACGCGGTCGGCCGAAGGTGATCCATCGCGGCCGTTTGACCGCTGCTCACAGACGCTCTGAGAGTCTCCTCGTAGTCTCAGTTTTAGTCTCATTCACAGCCGTACGGAGCCGTTCGGAGCGGTCCACCCAGGAGCCGCGACCCCTGATCAGCACGCTGTCGACCGGCGGCGAACGCACCTGTGCGGGATTGGAAAGCGTGTTGGTGGCAACGCCTCAGGGGTTCGAATCCCCTATCCTCCGCAGCGGCTATCTGCCGAGACGAAGGCCCCGACCGGACACCGGTCGGGGCCTTCGCCGTTCGTAGTCTCAGTTCTGGTCTCAGCTGGCCGTTTCCGGGCCGCTCTCCCCCTCCTGGGGAGCCTCCCAGATCAGCCCTCCGACGCGGTCGGCGACGTCGGTGCGGACCTCATCGACACGGTCACCGATGAGTCCGGGTGGCTGGCAACGATCGCCTTGCGGAGGCGAAAGAGCACCTTCGACGGACCGCCGGTCTTCTCATGGCCAGTTCGGCTCGACGGCTGCGATCAATTCGCCGACGGCGACCTCAAGGTTGACGAGGAGTCCATCGAATATTTCACTGAACTGCGACATCGCCACCCCCGTTTCGGCTTCGAAGTCGCACAGGAATAAGCAGGTCGATTTCCTCTTCGGCGAACGTCAGATCTTCACTGATTTTCAGAGCCTTCTGTGCGCGAGAATACGCCTTCGGCGTGGTACGCGGAGCCTCGCCATAGATTTCCCCAGCCACCTGCTGGAGCTCATCTCGCGAGGCACGCCCCTGTTCGATTGTGAAATCTGACGACTGCAGATCGACGATCAATGACAAATAGGACTCACGGACGCTCCAGAGTTTCGCAGCCGCGTCGCGGTGAAGTTGCATTTGCTCGCCGTGTTTGAAAGCCTGGTCCCCGAGGCTGAGTACTGAAACCAACACGGCAACAAATGACGTCACCAAGGGGGCCCACTGCTCACTGAGCAGGAGACCGGAGAGCGACGCGAGAAAAGCTCCTGAGCTCACGCCGGTGAGGACGACCTTCCACCGCCGTTGACGCCGGTGGAGATCCGAACAGATATCTGCCTGCTTCTCATGTGTCTTGTGCGTGTATGTGACCCGCCCGTATGCCTCGCGGACCTGCGCAAACAACAGCTCACGGTCCCCGTTGGACGCAGACCTGGATACCTCGTCACCCAACTTGGCAGTCGTCCCCTCTGAGCAGACTTTGTTTCCGTTCAGCAGCGCCGTCCGCCCACCACCGTCAGGCAGCCGTGCGTCGCGCGAGAGCATCACAGCGCTCTTACGTGAACATTATGGCGCGCCCCCGACACCAAGCGCCCCAACACAGGCACGCGGCCAGGCCGCTCAGGACCCGAATGAGGGGAGCTCTGAGGAGCCCTGGCAGGGCCGACATCGAGGAGTGAGTCGCAGAACCACACAACCGACAGAACTGTTGTTCATGCAGTTCAGAGTGTCGGATCACGGAACCGCATAACGCCGAACAAGCTCCGCAGAATCCCTTCCTCGAAGGGGTTCTGCGGTTCTGCGGGACAATACGGTTCCAGCTCCCTGCGCGTTGACCGGCCAAAACAGGGGTTCGAATCCCCTATCTCCATCACCGAAGGGCTCGATCGCATCGCGGTCGCGCCCTGATCCGGCCGCGCGACCGGTCCGCCGCCCTACGGCCTCGGGATGTTGCGCAGGTTGGAGCGGGCCATGTCCACCATCGTCCCCACCCCGCCCTGGAGCACCGTCCGCCCGGCGGACAGGGCGAAGCCCGCCACCTGGTCGGCGGTGATGCGGGAGGGCATGGAGAGCGCGTTGGGGTCGGTGACCACGTCCACCAGCACCGGTTCGTGCGCGGCCAGTGCCTCACGGAGCGCGTCGCGGACCTGGTCGGGGCGTTCCACCCGCAACGAGCGCATACCGATCGCCGCGGCGACGGCCGCGTAGTCCACGTGCGGGTGGTCGGTCTGGAAGGAGGGCATCCCGTCCACCATCATCTCCAGCTTCACCATGCCGAGCGAGGAGTTGTTGAACACGACCGTGGCGATCGGCAGTTCGTGCTGGTGGACGGTGATCAGCTCGCCGAGCAGCATGCTCAGCCCGCCGTCGCCGGACAAGGACACGATCCGCCGGTCGGGTGCGGCGTAGGCCGCGCCGATCGCGTGCGGCAGGGCGTTCGCCATCGTGCCGTGCGTGAACGAGCCGATCACCCGGCGGCGCCCGTTCGGGGTCAGGTAGCGGGCGGCCCACACGTTGTTCATGCCCGTGTCGACGGTGAAGACGGTGTCCCCGTCGGCCTCCTCGTCGAGGATCCGCGCCACGTACTCGGGGTGGATGGGCGTGTGGTGCTCGATGTCCTTCGTGTAGACGTCCACGACCTTGGTCAGCGCGCGCTCGTGGCGCTCCAGCATGTCCTGGAGGAACCGTGTGGCGGAGGCGTCCGACCGTTCCAGGACGAGCGGCCTCACGGCGCGCAGGGTCGCCGCGACGTCCCCGTGCACCCCGAGCCTGAGCGGCACCCGGCGGCCGAGACGGCGCGGGTCGCGGTCGACCTGGACGACGTTCCCGGTGGGCAGGAAGTCGTCGTAGGGGAAGTCGCATCCGAGCAGCAGCACCAGGTCCGCGCCGTGCAGGGCGTCGAAGCAGGCCCCGTAGCCGAGCAGTCCGATCATGCCGACGTCGTACGGGTTGTCGTACTGGATCCACTCCTTGCCGCGCAGGGTGTGCCCGACCGGGGCGTGCACCCGCCCGGCCAGCGCCATCACCTCGCCGTGCGCCTCCCGGACCCCGGCGCCGCAGAACAGGGCGACCTTGTCGGCGGCGTTGATCCGCTCGGCCAGGGCCCGTACGTCGTCCTCGGCGGGCCAGGCGGTGGCGCGGCCGGCGGTCATCGGGCTGGTGTCGGCCGGGCCGACGGCCTTGCGCCCGGCGACGTCCCCGGGAAGGACCAGGACCGCCACACCGGGTGTGCCGAGGGCGTACTGGACGGCGATCCGGGCCAGGCGCGGCATCTGCTCGGGTTCGCAGACGAGTTCCCGGAACTCGGTGACGTCCGCGAACAGCCGCTCCGGGTGGGTCTCCTGGAAGAAGCCGGTGCCGATCTGGTGCGCGGGGATGTGCGAGGCGATGGCGAGCACGGGGACGCCGCTGCGCTGGGCGTCGTACAGGCCCTGCACCAGGTGGGTGTTGCCCGGTCCGCACGATCCGGCGCACACGGCGAGCTTCCCGTCGATCTGCGCCTGGGCGGAGGCCGCGAACGCCGCCGCCTCCTCGTTGCGCACGTGGACCCATTCGATGCCGTCGGTGCCCTGCACGGCGTCGACGACCGGGTTGAGGCTGTCGCCGACGACCCCGTAGATCCGGGTCACCCCGGCGGCGAGCAACGTGCGGACGAGTTGTTCGGCGACGGTGTTCCTGGCCACGATGGGTTCCTCCCGGGCACGGACGGACAGGTCCGGGCGCCGCGGGGACGCCCCGGTCCACGCTAGGAGCAGGGACGGGCGCCGTGCCGGACCGCCACGCGCCTCTTCCCCGGCACGGCATAGTCGTATAAACGATTAGTCACTTAGTGGAATACTCTTTCGGACGTGTCCACGAGGACGGGGAGAGGGCATGGGGCTCGACGGAAAACTTCGCTACGTGGCTCTGGGCGACAGCCACACCGAGGGCGTCGGGGACGGTGACGACGCCACCGGCCTGCGGGGCTGGGCGGACCGTCTGGCCGACCGCCTGGCCGCCACGGGCACACGGGTGGAGTACGCCAACCTCGCGGTCCGGGGGCGGCTGGCGCGCCAGGTGCGCGAGGAGCAGCTGGCCACCGCGCTGGAGATGCGCCCGGACGTGGCCACCGTGTTCGCCGGGGTCAACGACGTCATCCGTTCCGGGTACGACCCCGAGGCGGTGGTCGGCCACCTGGAGGCGATGTTCGCCGAGCTGACCGGGGCGGGGGCGCGCGTGGCGACCCTGACCTTCCCCGACATCGCGAGGATCGCGCCGCTGACCAAGCCGCTGTTGCCCCGGGTGCTGGACTTCAACGAGCGCGTGCGCGCCGCCGCCGGCCGTCACGGCGTGGTGGTGGCCGATGTCGCCGCACACGAGGTGGCCACGGACCGGCGCCTGTGGGCGACCGACCGGCTGCACTGCACCCCCTTGGGACACGAGCGGATCGCGGGTGCGCTGGCGTCGGCGCTGGAGCTCCCCGGCGCCGACGGGTCGTGGGCGGACGCCCTGCCCCTGATGCCCGAGCGGGGCGCGCTCCTCGCGGTGGCGGAGGAGGTCCGCTGGCTGGGGACCTTCCTCGGCCCGTGGATGGTGCGGCGTGTGCGCGGGCGGTCGTCGGGGGACGGCCGCGTGGCCAAGCGCCCCGCGCTCCTGCCGCTGGAGACGGTCTGAGCCGACCCCGTCGGCTTCCCCACGGCCCCGGGCCGGCGCTGCGCCGTCGGCCCTCGCCGTTCCCGGGGTCCCGCCCAGATCATTTTGCAACTTGTTGCATAATGAAGTCGAGGTCGGCCGGACACCGACCGGGCACCCGCGCGAGGAGACGAGCATGAGCGACTACCCCCACCTTCTAAAACCCCTGGACCTGGGCTTCACCACCCTCCCCAACCACGTGATCATGGGTTCCATGCACGTCGGCCTGGAGGAGGCGCCACAGGGGTTCGAGCGGATGGCCGCCTTCTACGCCGAACGTGCCCGGGGCGGCGTCGGCCTCATCGTCACCGGCGGCATCGCCCCCAACCCCGAGGGCGCCACCTACACCGGCGCGGCCAAGCTGACCACCGGGGCCGAGGCCGCCGAACACCGCGTGATCACCGACGCCGTGCACCGCGAGGGCGGCCGCATCGCCATGCAGATCCTGCACACGGGCCGGTACGCCTTCAGCGAGCAGTCCGTCGCCCCCAGCGCCGTCCAGGCCCCCATCAGCGCGTTCACCCCCCGGGCCCTCACCGACGACGAGGTCGAGCAGACCATCGAGGACTTCGCGCACACCGCCGAACTGGCCCGGCTCGCCGGATACGACGGTGTCGAGGTGATGGGCTCCGAGGGCTACCTCATCAACCAGTTCATCGCCTCCGCGACGAACAGGCGCGAGGACCGCTGGGGCGGCTCCTACGAGAACCGGATGCGCTTTCCCGTGGAGATCGTGCGACGTGTCCGCGAGCGCGTCGGCGACGACTTCATCCTCGTCTACCGGCTCTCCATGCTCGACCTGGTGCCCGGCGGCTCCACGTTCGAGGAGGTCGTCCGGCTCGCCAAGGCCGTCGAGGAGGCCGGGGCGACCATCATCAACACCGGAATCGGCTGGCACGAGGCGCGCATCCCCACCATCGCCACGTCCGTGCCGCGCGGTGCCTACAGCTGGGTGACCCGCAAGCTGATGGGCGAGGTGTCGGTCCCGCTGGTCGCGGTCAACCGCATCAACACCCCGGAGGTCGCCGAGGCCGTCATCGCCGGGGGCGACGCCGACATGGTCTCGCTGGCCCGGCCCTTCCTCGCCGACCCGGACTTCGTCGCGAAGGCGGCCGCGGGGACCCCCGAGGAGATCAACACCTGCATCGGCTGCAACCAGGCCTGCCTCGACCACACCTTCAGCCTCAAGATCACCTCCTGCCTCGTGAACCCGCGGGCCTGCCACGAGACCGAACTGGTCCTCTCCCCCACGAAGACACGCAAGCGCGTCGCCGTCGTCGGCGCCGGCCCCGCCGGGCTCGCCTTCTCCGTGTCCGCCGCCGGGATCGGCCACGACGTCACCCTGTTCGACGCCGCCGGGGAGATCGGCGGCCAGCTCAACATGGCCCGCCGCGTGCCCGGCAAGGAGGAGTTCGACGAGACCCTCCGCTACTTCCGGGTGCAGCTCGACAAGCACGGCGTGGACGTGCGGCTGGGCACCCTGGTGTCCGCCGCCGACCTGGGCGGCTTCGACGACGTGGTGGTGGCCACGGGGGTCACCCCGCGCACCCCGGAGATCCCCGGCGTCGACCATCCGAAGGTGGTGAGCTACGTGGACGTCCTGCGCGGCAACGCGGCCGTCGGCGCGCGCGTCGCGGTCATCGGCGCGGGCGGCATCGGCTTCGACGTCGCCGAGTTCCTGACCGACGGCGGCGAGGGGGTCAGCCAGGACTCCGGCGCGTTCTTCCGCCAGTGGGGCGTGGACACCGACCTCGCCACCCCGGGCGGTCTCCGGGAGCCGGAGCGTCCGTCCCCGCCGCGCAGCGTGCACCTGCTCCAGCGCAAGGCCGGCAAGGTCGGCGCGGGCCTGGGCAAGACCACCGGGTGGATCCACCGCCTGGAGCTGCGCCACCGGGGCGTGGACATGGTCCCGGGCGTCTCCTACGACCGGATCGACGACGAGGGCCTGCACCTGACCGTCGGGGACGAGAAGACCGTGCTCGACGTGGACACGGTGGTGCTCTGCTCGGGCCAGGAGCCCCGGCGGGACCTCGCCGACGAACTGGAGGCGGCGGGACGGCGGGTGCACGTCATCGGCGGCGCCGACGTCGCCGCCGAACTGGACGCCAAGAGGGCCATCGACCAGGGCACCAGACTCGCCGCGGCGCTGTAGCCGCCGAACCTAGAATGCGCTCATGTCCCTGCCCCACGCGATCCTGACCGCCCTGCTGGAGAAGCCGTCCTCCGGGTCGGAGCTGACCCGCCGCTTCGACCGCTCGATCGGGTACTTCTGGTCGGCGACCCACCAGCAGATCTACCGGGAACTCGGAAAACTGGAGAAGGCGGGGCTCATCCGGGCGCTGGACCGCGACGTCCCGACGCGGGGGCAGAAGAAGGAGTACGAGGTCCTGCCCTCGGGCCGGGAGGAGCTGGAGCGGTGGGTGGGCGTGCGCGAGGACCCGCGGGTCGCGCGGGACCCGCTGCTGCTGCGCCTGCGCGCGACGGGTGTTGTGGGGGTCGGCGGTGACATGGTGGACGAGCTGCGCCGCCACCGGGCACTGCACCAGGAGCGGCTGACCGAGTACCGGGAGTTCGAGAGGCGCGACGCGGCGCGCGGCCACGGCACCGAGCGGGACCGCGTGCACCGGCTGGTGCTCCAGGGCGGGATCGACCTGGAGCTCTTCTGGGTCGCCTGGCTCGACAAGGCCCTCGCCGACCTGGAGGACACCGGCTGACCGGCGCCCCGGGCGCATCGTTCCATGTCGGGCACGGCGCCCCGAGGGCGCACGCCCGCGGTCTCGCCCATCCGTCGGGCCGGGACGGAGGGCGCGGCGGCCGAGGGCCGGGTTCCTGGACGGCCCCGCCCGCGGTCATCGCGGGGCGGGCGCCGCGGCCTCCGACAGGTCCTCGGGCAGGCGCGTGCGCGGCCGCAGCGGCACCAGCCGCGACTGGAGGACCATGGTCGCCGCCCCGATCGCGGGCGCGGTCGCGGCCGACGCGGACAGGCGCACCTCGACCGGGTGGCTGGCGCGGGCGAAGAAGGCGCGGTCCAGCTCCGTCCGGATGGCGGGCAGGTACACGGATCCGGCGAGGGCCAGGCTCGGCCCCGTCAGCACCAGCAGGTCCAGGTCCATGACGTTGGCCAGCGTCCGCGCCGCCACGGCCAGGTACCGCGCGGAGCGGTCCAGGAGGGCGCGCGCGGTCGGTTGGCCGCGGCGTGCGGCCCTGACGACGGCGGCGAACTCCGCCGCCGCGGACCGCACCGACCTGCCGTCGCCCCACGCGTCGTCTCGCACGTCACCGGACTCCCGGCTCCCGGGGCCGGAACCGGCCTCCGGCACCTCCAGCTCGGCGGCGCGGACCAGGTCGGCGTCCGCGCGCGCGGCCCGCACCACCGCGGCGGGCCCCGCGAGCGCCTCGACGCACCCGCGCCCGCCGCACCAGCACGGCGGACCGTCCACGTCCAGGCACGCGTGCCCGATCTCCCCGGCGTTCCCGCTCGCCCCGTGGTACGGGATGCCGTTGACCAGGAGCCCGGCACCGATGCCGGTTCCCATGTAGACGGCCGCGAAGATCGACGCCTCGTTCACCCCGCCGGACCAGTACTCGCCGAGCGCGGCGGCGGTCGCGTCGTTGCCCGGCACCACGGGCAGCCCGACCTCCCGCTCCAGCTCCTCAGCCACGGGGAAGTGCGCCCAGTGCCGCATCGACGGCAGCGGCCTCGGCCCCCCGGTGGCGGACACCAGGCCCACGCCCAGGACCCGGTCGCGCTCCACCCCGGCGCCCTCGACCAGCGCCTCGACCTGGCGGGCCATCCGGGTGACGATCGCGGTGGCGTCGCCGCCCCCGCCCGCACGGGTCACCCGGGACACGACCGCGCCGGTGAGGTCGGTGAGGGCGTACGTGATGCCGACCGGGTCGAGGTGCACGCCGACGGCGTAGCGGGCCCCCTCGTCGAGCTGGAGCAGGACACGCGGCTTGCCCCCGGTCGACTCGGCGCGGCCGGTCTCGCGGACCAGTCCGTCGTCGATGAGCGCGCGTACGACCGTGGAGATGGTCGCCCCGGTGAACCCTGTCGCGGCCACCAGGCCGGCCCGGCTGATGGTGCCCGCCGCCCGGATGACGTCGAGGACCGCCGCCCTGCTCGTGGTGTGGGGGGTGGCGCGTGATGAACCGCCCAAGGGAACCTCCGCCGCTTCCGTTCCGTGGCGTCCGCGCGGGGTGCGGCCTCGGTGTACGCCCGGCGACCGCGTCGCCGCGCCCCGGCGGGGCGCGTACCAGCGTACCGCCGCGGCCTCCCCCCTCCCCCGGTCCCGGTACGGCGACGGGGGTGCCGGCCGGCACCCGCCCCGGGCACCCGCTGGTCCGGAGGCCGTGTGGCCCCGGTGCGGGGTCCGCGGTCGGAGCCGCCGTCTCCCGCGAAGCCACCACACCCCATTGACTTAGTTAGATCACCGAAGTAAGAATCTTCGGAGTGGTCGGTGCGCGATGACGCGCCCGGCCGCCGACGTCCCCGCCTCCCCAGCGGGGCCGCACCCCCAGAACCCTGAGAGGCAGAGGATGATCCGCCGCACCCTGCATGACGGCTGGCTGCTGACGAGCACCACCGCAAACGTGCCCGAGCCCATCGCGGGCCGTTCGGTCCCGGCCCAGGTACCGGGCAGCACCCACCTGGACCTGCTGGCCGCCGGGCTGATCCCGGACCCCTACCTTGACTCCAACGAGACCGAGCTGGCCTGGGCCCACCGTGTGGGCTGGCGCTACAGCCTCACCTTCGACGCCGAGCAGGCCTCCGCCGCCGAACACGTGGACCTGGCCTTCGACGGCCTCGACACCGTGGCGACCATCGAACTCAACGGGGTGACGCTCGGCGCCACCGCCAACATGCACCGCGGCTACCGCTTCCCCGTGGGCGGCGTCCTCCGCGACGGCTCCAACGACCTCACCGTCTCGTTCCGGCCCGCGCTGGAGTACGCGGAGGAGGTCCGCGACGAACTCGGCGCCCGCCCCCACACCAACACCCACCCGTACAACATGGTCCGCAAAATGGCCTGCTCCTTCGGCTGGGACTGGGGGCCCGACTTCCAGACCGCGGGGATCTGGAAGCCCGTGCGCCTGGAGCGCTGGCGCACCGCCCGCCTGGCCGGGGTCCGCCCGCTGGTCACCGTCGGCGAGGACGGCGTGGGCCGGGTCGAGGTCCACGCGGACGTCGAGCGCTCCGCGACCGAGGCCCCGTCCGCCCTCACCCTGACCGCCGAGGTCGCCGGGCACACCGCCACCGCCACCGTGGCCCCCGGCGCCGACGCCGGCGTGGTCGTGGTGGAGGTCCCCGACGCGCGCCTGTGGTGGCCGGTCGGCTACGGCGACCACCCCCTGTACGACCTGGCCGTGACCCTGGGCTCCGCCGACGACGCCTCCGCGCCGGCCGTCCTGGACACCGCCGCCCGCCGGATCGGCTTCCGCACGATCACCGTGGACACCGAGCCCGACGAGCACGGCACCCCCTTCACGGTCACCGTCAACGGCAGACCGATCTTCGTCAAGGGCGCCAACTGGATCCCCGACGACCACTTCCTGACCCGGATCACCCGCGACCGCCTCGCCAGGCGCGTGGACCAGGCCGTCGACGCCCACATGAACATGCTGCGCGTGTGGGGCGGCGGTATCTACGAGAGCGAGGACTTCTACGACGTCTGCGACGAGCGCGGCGTCCTCGTCTGGCAGGACTTCCTCCTCGCGTGCGCCGCCTACCCCGAGGAGGAGCCGCTCCGCAGCGAGTTCGAGGCCGAGGCACGCGAGAACGTCGCCCGCCTCACCTCCCACGCCTCGCTCGCCCTCTGGAACGGCGGCAACGAGAACCTGTGGGGCTTCATGGACTGGGGCTGGCAGGAGCCGCTCGACGGCCGCACCTGGGGCCACGGCTACTACAACGACCTCTTCCCCCGGATCGTCGCCGAACTCGACCCGACCCGCTTCTACTCCGCGGGCAGCCCCTACAGCCCCGGGTTCGCACTGGACGACGTCCACCCCAACAACGAGGCGCACGGCACCCGCCACGAGTGGACCGTGTGGAACCAGACCGACTACCGGGCCTACCAGGACAGCATCCCCCGGTTCTGCTCCGAGTTCGGCTTCCAGGGCCCCCCGACCTGGACCACCCTCACCGACGCGGTCCACGACGAACCGCTCACGCCCACCTCGCCCGCGTTCCTGCTGCACCAGAAGGCCGCGGACGGCAACGGCAAGCTCGACCGCGGGTACTCCGCCCACCTGCCCACCCCGCGCACCTTCGAGGACTGGCACTGGGCCACCCAGCTCAACCAGGCCCGCGCGGTCGCCTTCGGCATCGAGCACTACCGCTCCTGGTGGCCCCGCACCGCCGGAGCCCTGGTCTGGCAGATCAACGACTGCTGGCCGGTGACCTCCTGGGCGGCCGTGGACGGCGACGAACGGCTCAAACCCCTCTGGTACGCGCTCCGCCGCGCCTACGCGCCGCGTCTGCTCACCGTCCAGCCCAGGGACGGACGCCTCGTCCTCATCGCCGTCAACGACACCGACGAGACCTGGTCGGGCACCCTCCAGCTGGACCGCCAGACCTTCGGAGGCGACGTGCTCCACACGGGGAGCACCGAGATCGCCGTGCCGCCCCGCTCGACCTACGAGTTCGAGCCGGACCGGCGCCTCCTCGCGCCCGCCGACCCCGACAAGGAGGTCCTCGTGGCCGTGGCCGGGGACGCACGCGTCGTCCACCCCTTCCGGGAGGACGTGCACCTGGCCTACGACCCCGAGGCTCTGACGGCCGTGGCAACCGCCGTCCCGGGCGGCTACCGGGTGGACGTGCGCGCCTCCTCGTTCGCCCGCGACGTCTCCGTCCTGGCCGACCGGGCTGCCCGCGACGCCGAGGTGGACGACATGCTCGTGGACCTGCTGGCCGGGGAGACGCACAGCTTCACGGTGCGGACCGAGGCGGAGATCGACCCGCTCTCGCTGACCGCGGCGTCCGTCCTCCGCTCGGCGAACACCCCGCACACCCCGGCGAAACGGGTGTGATGGACCGTCCCGAACCAGCGGGCGCGATCGGGTTGGTCCTGGCCCGGCCGCGCCGCCTGCTCAGCGCGGAACCGTTCTTCATGGAGTTCGTCGCCGGAATCGAGGAACGGGTGGCCGCCCGGGACATGGCGTTCCTGCTGCACCTGGTGACCGACACCGACACCGAGATCTCCACCTATCGCAGGTGGAGGGAGCGGCACCTGGTCGACGCGGTGGTCGTGGTCAACCTCGCCGAGGACGACCCGAGGCCCGCCGTGCTGCGCGGACTCGGCCTGCCCGCGGTGCTCGCGGGTGTCCAGGAACCCGACCCGTCCGGCACCCCGACGGTCCGCGCCGACCACGTGTCCCCGGCCGGGGAGGCCCTGACGAGCCTCCTGGACCTGGGGCACCGGCGGATCGCCAGGGTGTCCGGGCCCGCCCGGCTGCTGCACACCCGGGCCCGGACCGACGCCCTCGCCGAGGGCTGCCGGGCGGCAGGGATCGCCGACCCGGTCGTTCTGGAGGGCGACTACTCGCACGAGGAGGGCGCGCGGCTCACCCGGGAGCTGCTCGGCCGCGAGCAGCCTCCGACGGCGATCCTGTACGACAACGACGTGATGGCCGTCTCCGGACTGGAGGCAGCCCGGGAGCTGGGCGTCTCCGTCCCCGGCGAGGTCAGCATGGTGGCCTGGGACGACTCGACCCTGTGCCGCCTGGCCTCGCCAACGCTGTCCAGCGTGAGCGTGGACGTGTACCGGTACGGGACGGCGGTCGGCGAGTCGGCGCTGGAGTGCGCCGACGGGCTTCCCGTCGCGGAGCGGTGGTCCCCCGCCGCGACCCTGGTCGCCCGTGGAAGCACGGGCCCCGCCCCCGCTCCCTAGCGGACGGGGCGGGTCCGGCGCGAGTCGGTCGCGCCCGCCCCGGCGGCGGCGGTGACACCGCCGCCGTCGGGGCGGCACGGGGGGACTGTCCGGTGGAGGGACGTGGCGTTTCCCGTTCGCTCCGGTGAGGGGTCGGTTCGTCCTCAGGGTCAGAGGTGGCCTGATGTCTGCGAAGCCGAGTCCGTCTCAACCAGCAGGGGGTCGGACGACGACCGGCCAGCCGGCCGGAGGGAGAGGTGCGCCTCGGGGACTCCCGCCCTGTGTGCGTGGAGATGGGTGAGATGTCGAGCATCACCACTGCGTCCAGGGGCTACCGCTCGGTGCTCGGTGCGGGACGGTCCTGGACGCGTCCGCGCCGGTTGAGGATCCAGTGGACGACGAAGGGACTCACCAGACCGCTGACACCGCCCCCGACAGCGGACGTGAGCCACGTGGGCCAACTGGTCAGGAACGCGAGCGTCAACGAGATCACGATCACCAAGGGGACCATGACGACGCCCATGGTGAGTGTGGTCTTCCAGTGGATTCGTGGGTCGTTCATACTCACACGAACTCCTTCAAGCTCGGGGGTGGGCCGATGCCGACGCCTACCGGTAAGTCCATCCGCACCGAACGGCTCGCGTAACCCCTGGCCTGTGAGGTGGCCAAACCGGTCGCCACCCTCCGAGGCCCCTGATCCTGAACCGCTCCCTGGGACGAGGAGCCCCGGACGGACGTGACCGTCGGGGAGCGGGCTCGACCGTGGCAACGGCGGGTGGCCGTCACGAGTCCGGTGAGGCACCGGAGCGTTGAACGCGGTCATGGCGGCGGAGCAGCCAGTAGTTCACCGGAGCCAACACCAACATGGCCCCGGCGAACAGCATGTACGGCCAGGCCGGCTCGCCCATGAGGGGGCTGGCACTCACCAGCAGCAGCAGGGCACCGACGACCATCATTCCGAGGGCTGCCCGCAACACCAGAAGTTCACGGGGGCTGCGCACTGGCACGGGGGCTCCTGTTGTGTTGCTTGCGGGGGTGGTGTGATGCCGACTCCTGCCGGTAAGACAACCCGGGCCGCAGACATCGCGCAAGTCCCTGGTCCACACGGCCCATGTCCGGAACCACCCACGAAAAAACCGCCCCCGGCGAACCGGGGGCGGCTGGTGGCGGTGGAGGAGGGATTTGAACCCTCGAAGGGTTGGAGTATCCGGGGCCCGGACCCATCTGCGGGCGGATCCCGAAAGCGGCCGGTGACCTGGGCGGACGTTCCGACGTCTTCCCACGGTTACCGGCCGCTTCCCGCTGCCATGTGCACTGAATGTGCATCGCTCGGACGTCCGCCATGCGCGCCGATCCCCTGGTGCCGCGCGTGGCCGCTGACGCACGCCACCACTCCGCCGGCCCCTGTACTCGGCAACCACGGTTCCGGTCCCGCGCGGGTTCTGGCGCGGTCGGCCGACACTCCCGCACGCCCTGTGTCGCGCCAGGTTCCGTGCGGGCTCGGGGGGTCCAGGGGGCGCGAGCCCCTTGGTACCACCAGTCCTTGGCCGATTGCTTACCACCGTTGACCAGTGCTGATGCAGTGGTTCTGAGCCGCTATCGGTCGATTTCCGGGAAAGCGCAACCGTTCGTCGTAGGAGCGCGTCAAGCTTCTAACAGAACGGCTGGCGGCCGTGCTCGGGACCGGGCGCCAGCCCGCAGCCCGAGCGACGGCCGAAGGCCGCTGCGACGGCGCTCGCGCCGTCGCCTTGATCTCACATAGCCCAAATCGGCACTATTCTCGGATGTTAGATTGAGCAAATCAAAGAAAAAGAAGAACAAGAAAAATAAAAAACCGATAGTGGAAGAAAAGAAAAATGCCAAGAAGGATTCTAGGGTCGTGTTTAAGAATGCAAAAGGGGAGCTGAAAGCCAAAAAGAGCAAGAAGAAAAAACCTGTCAATGATCCTGTTGGCGACGCTTCGGTGGCTGGGTCTGTGCAGAGATCGCTGGCTCCCATGATGGCTACTCAGAACACTTTACGTTTCGCGGGCCTGAACACGGCTTTGAGTAGCCTGGGTGGTATTAACTCGGTAGCTGGGTCTGTGCAGAGATCGCTGGCTCCCATGATGGCTACTCAGAACACTTTACGTTTCGCGGGCCTGAACACGGCTTTGAGTAGCCTGGGTGGTATTAACTCGGCAGCTGGGTC
>NZ_JBHXQY010000013.1:40349-87226 GCF_042716955.1 Nocardiopsis sp. NPDC058631
GGTCTGTGCAGAGATCGCTGCCCCCTGCGTTTTTCGATCAAAATTACTTGCACTTCGCTGTTCTTAACACACGCCAGAGTAAGCTCATTGGTGTTGACTCGGCTGTCGATTCGGCGCAGGCATCACCGTCCCCCGCATTCGAAAATATTGCCGCCATTGTCGCCGCCCAGGTGAATTCTGAATTTGCCGCAAGGCAGGGATTCTGGCAGCCGTTTACTGAAGAGCAAGGGGTTGTCTTACTAGTTAGTCGTGAGGTGCAAAGAGAAGAGCTCGGCTGGTATGCCTACTCTGTTGTGATGACTATCCTTTTCCTGCCGATCCTAGTCGCCTCCATTGGTGGTGCTACTCTAGCTGCCGCATCTTCTATATTCTTTTCGATGACTGGAATAAATGCACACCGAGTGGCACTCGGGGCTCGCGATATTGCGATGGATATTTTCGACAGATATAACGAATAATTGATCATCTGCCTCGCTCAAATTCTGTTGGTCGATTTTTGGTGATCCCAGTGGCACGGGTGGGCTAGGTTTCGACTTGTCTAGAAAAGGGGGATGCTTCACGCCAAACTTTTTCAAAGCTCCACGCGTAGACATTTGCGATATTGGGTGACGCCGTTCGATTGACTTCAAATACTGGGGATCTACCCGCAGGAAACCCATAGATATGCTGATTCGCGAGAATCTTACTATCGGTGAGGTAAATCGAGCTGTAAAGAACAGTTGAGTGTGTACGGATCTCGACGCCGCCGATGTCCAGGAGTGTTCGGAACAGCAGTAGCGCGTTGCTCACCCTCGCGGCCAGGGTGTCTCCAATCTGCTCGTCTTGCCCGCGTTGCTTTACCGGCTGGGACTTTGGGTCTCCGAGCAGTATGCGTACGTTCACGCCCTCTCGGGCTCGCGCTCCCAGGAGTTCCAGAATGCCCGCGTCGTCGGCTAGGAACAGGCCGCTGTAGACCAGGATGCCGATCTCCTGTTCCGCTTCACTGAACAGGTCGAACCAGACCTCTCGGGGCACCTGCCAGCGGTGCGCGTAGACACGGTGGGCGTGTTCGGACATTGGGGGACTGTCTTCGGTTGTCTGGCTCTGCTCCGGCCAGAGGTCTTCCTCGTCGGACCTGAGTAGGTCGGCCAACGCCCAACGGTGCCGGGGGTAGGGGCGTTGGCCGGAAAGCCAGCGGCGGACGGTCTTGGGGTCCACGCCGAGATGTGCGGCCACGTCGGTCTCGGTGAGTTGGGACGCGGCCAGTGCCTTGCGCAGTGCAACGTTCACGTCGGTGCCCTCCGGGGGGTACGGGAACCCGACGATAACAGAAGACGTCCCTAGACGTCCCTCAAGCTGTCCGATACGCGGTACACATGTCCGCTCACTCAGAGCATCGTTTCCGCATGTAAGAGGGCTCCGGCGCATCCTGCGATCCCGCCGCGAGCTCCACCCGACCTGAACAGGGGTGACCATGCGGAACCTGATCCCACGCCGTCGGATGCGAAGGCTTACGACACTGCGGGCCGTGCGGACTGAACCGCGCAAGCCACTGCCGTTCACCCCGTCCCCTCCGGCTCACCCCGTCGCGCCCTTGGCCTGTGTCGTCCGTCCGTACGTCCTGCATGCCGAGAGGCATCGCGTGGTGGAACTGGTTGACCAATCCTGGCTTGGACTGGAACTGCTGCTGGAAATCTCTCGCACAGAGGTGACGGCGGCATGACGGCTGAGGAACGCCCCACGACGCTGCTGCTCCTTCTCCAACGTCAGTTCGCGCGGGAGTGGACGATCCGCCGCAACGGCGGGCTGTGGGTGGCGACCACCCGAGAACACGAGTGCACACACGCGCCCACGTTGATCGAGGAAGACGTGGAAGCCTTCGTCCACCAACTCGTGCACCCACCCAGCGCCATCGGTAACTCCGGCCGGCCGCAAGAGCAGGTGAGCGAGACCGGATTCCGAGCAAAGGTCCCCCAAGACGGTCCTTTGGAGGGGTGAGGACCGACCGCAGTCCGGCCGCCGGCTTCGAGCATCGGCCCTGGCGCTGGCACTGCGGTTCGGGCGTCCGCTGGTATCGACCTTGAGAGAGGGCCCACGGGTCTGGCCGGCATCAGTGGGCGTCCATGAGCTTTGAGTTACACACTGGTTAGAGTTCGTGCAACAAACCATCTTGCGCTTTGCGAGCTCGCTTCGGAGGAACACGCTTGAGTCCGCGCACCCCTTGGGGGACGTACCACCAGATCGCGGATGCCCTGCGCTCGCGCATCACCAGCGAGGACCTGGCTCCGGGTGACGCGCTCCCCTCCGAGGCTGCCCTCGGCAAGGAGTTCGGCGTCGCTCGCACCACCGTGCGCCGGGCCCTGGCCGAACTGGAGTCGGAGCGGCTGATCAAGGCCCTTCCGGGGACCGGCCGCGTCGTATGCACCGCCCAGGAGCGAGAAAGCGCACCCGGCGACGGGCCTCCTCCCTCCCAGTACCGGCGCATCGCCGCTGAACTAAGGGAGAGGATCGCCAGCGGTGACCTTGCCCCCGGGGACACCCTGCCCAGCGAGGCTGCCCTCGTTCGCCAGTACGACGTGTCCCGGGGAACGGCCCGTCAAGCCCTCTCCGAGCTGGAGGGGACCGGTCTTGTCGTCGCTATCCACGGCAAGGGCCGGTTCGTCCAAGGACCGGAAACACCCACCGGCTAGCCTGGTACATGTGGGACATGTTCACTGGGCGCGGGATCTCGCGCGAGAACTGCTCGAAGGGCCGCTTCCCCGTCGCTGGGCTCACTCCCAGGGGGTAGCCGAACAGGCGCGCTCTCTGCGCCCGGTACTCGCCGATGATGGCGACCTGGTCGAAGCCTCGGCCTGGCTGCACGACATCGGATACTCACCGGAACTGGCGACGACGGGCTTTCACCCGCTCGACGGGGCCCGGTACCTGCGCCACGTCCAAGCGGCAGACGAATCCCTGGTCTCCCTGGTCGCCTATCACTCCTGCGCCGTGGTGGAAGCCGAGGAACGCGGACTGCTGGCTCTGCTCAAGGACGAGTTCGCCGCCCCACCGGATGACCTGCTGGACGCCCTCACCTACTCGGACATGACCACCGGCCCGGACGGCACACACCTGCCGGTAGAGCGCCGGCTCTCGGAGATCTTGGAGCGCTACGCCCCTGCGGACCTGGTCCACCGCTCCATCACCCGCTCCTCACCGATGCTGACGAGGTCGGTGCGGTCCATGCAAGGGCGCTTGGCCGAGGTTCGCTGACCCCTCACCCGATGTGAGTCGGGCCTTCGGCAAGGAAGTGCTCGACGCGCAGCCGCATGGACCGGTCCATCCGGTAGCCGGTCAGCTCGTTCTTGGGCACCCAGACGACTTCCCTGGACTCGTCGCTCGGCGTGGGCTCACCCGAAAGCGGACGTGCCGCGAACACGAGCGAGAACTCTTGCCGGGCCTCGCCATCGCTCGTGTAGTAGATGATGTGCTTCGGGTCGCTGTAGATGCCGATGGTGCCGGTGATCTCGCAGTGGATCCCGGTCTCCTCCAGCGTCTCCCGAACCGCGGCCTCGGGAACGGACTCGCCCAGGTCCAACGCGCCCCCGGGTACCGCCCAGTTGTCGTTGTCGGTGCGGCGGATCATCAGGACTTCGTCGCGCTCGTTGACGACGAACACGTTCACTGAGGGGACGAGGCTGTTCGCCGCCGGGGCCTCGGGGTCGTCGTAGTAGTCAATCCGCTTACCCATGGGCCTACTCCCGGATGTACTGCGATAGGTCGGCCCATACCTGGTTCACCTGCTCACGGATCAGCTCGGGGGGAGCGCCGAGGTCGCGAAGCAGGGGAAGCGCTGCGCCATGGTCCTTGTGGAGCAATCCGAGCAACACGTGCTCCGTGTCAATAAAGTTGTGTCGGACCTGCAAGGACTCATACAGGGACTGTTCCAGGGACTTCTTGGTTGCCCGGGTAAAGGGTAGGTGGTTCCGGAAACCCCATCTTCCTCGGCCGCCGGTTCTGACCACCTGGGCTAGGACGGTCTCATAGCCCACGCCCATGCTTCCCAGGACACCGGCCGCTATGCCCGTCCCCTGCTTCAGTAGCCCGAGCAACACGTGCTCGGTGTCGATGTGGTTGCGCTTGAGTCCAACGGCCTCTTCTTGGGACAGAACAAGCACGTGTTTCGCCTGTTCGGTGAACCGCTCGAACATGGTCGTCGCTCCTAGATCAGTTGAGTGGGGTGGCCAGTTGCCAGACCTTCTCGTAGCTCTCCAGGTAGGTGCCGAACAGGGTCCCGCCGGGGACCTTGCGCAGGTGGAAGACCGGGGCCTCCGAGGCCATCGCGCCGTACACGTGCGTGTTGACGATCAGCTGGTCATCGGCGCGGTAGAGCGAGTTGTACAGGGTCGTCCCGTGCAGGCGGAACTCCGTGCCCTCCACGGCGCGCAGCGACCGGTACAGCAGGATCACGTTCTGGATCTTGGACGCCAGAAGGCCGTCTATGCCCTCGTCCCTGCCCCGCTGGGCGACCGCTTCGCTCTTGGGGTCTCCCAGCAGGAAGCGCACCCGCACGCCGGCCCTGGCCTTGTCCGCCAGCAGCTTGATCATGCTGGGGTCGTCCGCCAGGAAGAACCCGCTGAAGACCAGGATCGAGATCTCCTGCTGGGCGCTTTCGAAGACGCGCTTCCACAACTCCGGCGGAACGCTCCACCGGTGCGGGTAGACCTGGACGATCTCGCTCTGTGAAGCGGCCTTGCTCTGGTCCGGGCTGAGCGCTTCCGGCCAGATGTAGGTCTCCTCCACGCCCAGGAAAGCCGCGACCGCGTAGCGGTGACGACGGTAGGGGGTACGCCCCTGCGTGATCCAGCGCTCCACGCTCTTGGCGTCCACGCCGACCTCGTCGGCCACATCGGCCGGGGTGGCCCCCCGCTGGAGCAGCGCGGCTCGCAACCTCTCGTTCGGCATGTACCTCAGGTTCGCAGGATGTCTGGGGACGCGCTCACATTATCGAGACGTCCTGAACACGTCCAGCCATGTAGTGATCTCGTCCCGGCCCTGCGGTGGATGGTAGTAACCGTTCCCGCAGTTGGGGGAACCAGCGAACCCGACGAACCCCAGACGGTGCCTCCGGCTACTACTGACAACCAACTTAGATACATGCTATACATGTCTCGATTCCTGGTTCGGATGATCCTGCGCTGATCACACCAGGGGCCTGAACTGCACGAATAACGAGAAAGGACTGGTCAGATGGCTATTCAGGGTGCGTTGCCGGTGGCGTTCGCCGTGGTCTTCCCACACGGGGCGTTCGCGCTCGGAGTGGAAGCGATCACCGACTTCGAGACCAAGCGTCCGCAGATGGACAAGGACTCGGGCCTGCCGCTGTGGGCGGTGGACGTGATCGACGCCGACCCCGAAGCCCGAGGGAAGGCCAAGTCGGTGAAGGTCAAGGTCGCCGCCCAGGTGTGCCCCACCCTGCCGGACGAGGTCCCGGGGCTGCCGTTTCGCCCGATCGAGTTCGAGTCCATGGCGGTCATGCCCTACGTCGACGACAACGGCCGACGCCCCCGGGTGGCGTACTCGCTGCGGGCACGCGGTGTAAAGGCCCCCGGCGGCGCTGCTGGTGGTCGTCGCGCTCCTGCGGCCAAGGAAGCCGCCTGACCCTGTCCCAGATGTGAAAGCGGGGCGGCCTGGTGCGCCAACACCGAGCCGCCCCTGTGAACCCCCACGCGAACCCTGCGAAAGCTTCGTGAAGAGGTGTCTTCAGTATGTCCGATTACCCCCGCGACCTGTCCGGCCTGAGCGGCCCGGAACTGGTCCGCCTGCTGCTGGATGCGACCAACCCCCCGCCCGCCACCGACACCGAACGCGCGGACTTCTTCGACTTCAAGGCGCGCGTGTTCGCGACCCTGGCCCGCCGGGACGAGAACCCGACTGCCGCGACGATCGCCTCCCGTGCTCGCTCCGACCGTGACCGGCTCCTGGCCCGCATCGAGGACCAGAACAGGGGTGGTCGGTGATGGCTCAGTCCAAGGTGGGCTCCGCCCAGTCCTCTCCGACCCTGCCCACTCCCGCCCACGGGGTGCGGTGGACGACCCCGATCGTGGAAACCCCCGGGATCGTCGTCCTGGGCTCCTGGATCTGGCGGCTGGTCCGGTTCCTGGTCACGTTGCCGTTCCGCTTCCCGATCATGGTCGCCTGCCTGGCCTCCTCGGCCGGGGCCTGGTGGTGGTTCGACTGGCCCGGCCTGGCCACCCTGTGGGGTCTGGCTGCCGTGGTCTCCCTGGTGTGGTGGCGCGCTTGGCCGGACTCCTACCGCACCTGGGTGGCGCTCCGTCTGCTCGCCTGGTGGCGGCATGTGTTCGTCTACCGGCGCCACTGGCAACCCGTCTTGGTCATCTCCGGACTTGCGCAGTCCTACCAGGAGCGTCGCTACCTGCCCCGCATCCGTCGTGTCACGTGCTCGGAGTGGGCCGACCGCGTACGCGTCACCCTGGTCGCCGGAACCTCCCCGACCGACTTCGAGACCCGCGTGGCCGAACTCGCGCACGGCTTCCAGGCTCCCTCCTGCCGGGTAGTGGTGGACGGACCTCGCAGGATCACGTTGGAGTTCCCCCGACACGACACCTTGGCCGAACCCCTGGACGCCCTCGATGTCCCCGACACTGCGGACCTGACCGCGTTGCCCATCGGCCACCGAGAAGACGGCTCGCCCTGGCTGCTGCGCCTGCACGGCACCCACGTGCTCGCGGCCGGAGTGACCGGTGCCGGGAAGGGGTCGGTGATCTGGTCGGCCGTGCGGGCGATGCTTCCCGCGATCGCGGACCGGACCGCGCAGGTGTGGGCGCTGGACCCCAAGCGCATGGAGCTGTCCTACGGCCGGTCGTTGTTCTCCCAGTACGCCGATGACGGCGAATCTGCGGTGGCGGTGCTCGAACTGGCCGTGTCCGACATGCAGGAACGGGCCCGGCGCTACGCGGGCAAGCAGCGCTCCCACGTGCCGAGCAGGAAGGACCCCTTCGTCTTGGTGGTCATCGACGAAGTCGCGTTCCTGACCGCCTACCACCCTGACCGTGACGTGCGCCGCCGCGCCGAGAACGCCATCGCCACCCTGACCTCTCAGGGACGTTCGGTCGGCTTCGGGGTGCTGGCCGCACTTCAGGACCCGCGCAAGGAGGTGATGAACCTGCGCAACCTCTTCCCCGACAAGGTCGCGCTGCGCCTGGACGAGGCATCCCAGGTGGACATGATCCTGGGGGAAGGCGCTCGGGACCGTGGCGGCAACGCCCACCTGATCGACCCCAGCCTTCCCGGCGTCGCCTACGTCCGGATGGAGACCTCTCCCGCCCCGGTCCGTGTCCGCGCAGCCTACGTCTCCGACGACGACATCACCGCCATGGCCAACACCTACGAGCCGGGTGCCTCCTCGGTAGAAGAGGTGCCCTGATGATCACGGTACAAGCGTCGCTGCTTGCGATACACACGGATGCTTATCCACAGCCAGAGCAATCCAGAGATGAGCACATCCCATGCGAGGAAGACCAGAAAAGCACCCATATCCGGGTCGATCACAAGGTACGTGGCTCCGTACACGACCGCTCCGATAGGGGCGAGAAGAGACCACGGGCGCGGTGGCTGCGGCTGCATGGGGTGGGGGACTCCTGCTCTGTGGGTGGGTTCAGTTGTGCCGACAACGGGCTACGGGGCGGGTCTTTCCTCTGTGGACGAGGTGGACTGACGTTTGCGCTGCTTCGCTTCCTGCCATGCCCCGACCAAGAACAACCCGAAGAAGAGGGTGTTGAACACGGAAATCAGACTCGTCATCACCTGGCCGTGGCTGAGCGTCAGTACCGACGTGATCAGGTTGAGCGAAGTCGTTACGAGCAGGAACGGCACCAACCACGGTTGCATTTGATCTCTGCCTTCGTCGTTCGAGGGGGTGGGTGATGCCGACGCCTACCGGTAAGTCCACCCGTGCCGAACGGCTTGCGCAACCCCTGGCGCGTGAGGTGGCCGAACAGGTCGCCGCCGATCACGGCGTGTGCATCCGTCCCGTGTCCCTCCGACGCACGAACATCGCCACTGGTGCCACGGAGGTGATCGACGTTCCGTGCGGGTCCACGCTGGAATCGCGATGCCCTGCTTGTGCTCGGCGTAAGAGGTCGCTGCGGCGGACCCAGTGTGAAGAGGGCTGGCACCTGGCCACCGAACCCGTCGTGGAACCCGACCCGCCCACCGAGGAACAGCGGGCCGTGGTCACCGCCGCACGGGACCGGCTCGCCTCCACCGGAACGGCTTCGGCTGAGGACCTGGCATCCCTGGACGCGGCCATAGCCGGACTGGACGAGGACATCACCGCCTCCGGCCTACGCGGCTCGGTCACCCGCTCCGCCGACTCCCCGGCCACCTCCGGGTCGCGCCGGGTCCGCTCCACCAAACGCCGCCAAGACGCCCCGGACCTGCCCAAGCGACCCATGACGAGGAAGACGGTCGGGCGGGCCTTCACCGATCCCGACTCCGAGAAGGTGTTCCGACCCTCCCTGTTCATCACCCTCACGCTCGACTCCTACGGGCGAGTGCGCTCGGACGGCACCCCGGTCGACTTCTCCACCTACGACTACCGGCGGGCCGCCCGGGACACCCTGCACTTCTCCAAGCTCGTGGACCGGTTCGTGCAGAACCTGCGCCGGGTCGCCGGTTTCGACGTCCAGTACTTCGCCGCCGTCGAACCCCAACGACGCCTCGCCCCACACCTGCACATGGCCACCCGCGGCACCCTGCCCCGGGCCGAACTCCGCCAGATCGCCGCCGCGACCTACCACCAGGTCTGGTGGCCGGCCGCCGACACCGTCCACTACGAGGGCGACCACATCCCCCTCTGGGACACCGACGCCGGAACCTACCTCGACCCCACCACGGGCGAAGTCCTGCCCACTTGGGACGAGGCGTTGGACGAGATCGACGCCGAACCCGACCCTGAGCCCTTCCACGTGGTCCGCTTCGGCAAGCAGGTGGACGCCAAGGGGGTCGTTGCCGGGACCGAGGACGCCGCCCGGTGCGTGCGCTACCTGGCCAAGTACCTGACCAAAGACATCGCGGACTGCCACGCCGCCGAAACCGTCCGGCAGGAACAGCACATGGACCGGCTCATGGAAACCCTCCGGTACGAGCCCTGCTCTCCCCGCTGCTCCAACTGGCTGCGCTACGGCATCCAACCCGACCAGCCCAAGCCGGGACTGCGCCCCGGGTTCTGCCGCTCCAAAGCCCACCGCCGCGAACACCTGGGCTACGCCGGACGCCGCGTCCTGGTCTCCCGAAAGTGGTCCGGCAAGACCCTCGCCGACCACAAAGCCGACCGCCTCACCTGGGTCCTCAACACCCTCGGCATCGACCCCGCCAACGAGGACCAGGGCGACGAGGACAACCCCGCTCCCCCGCCCCTGTCGATGTCTTCGGGCTCCTTCGAGTGGGAACTCGCCAGACCCACCGACCCCGACGTGCCACCACGGGAACGACGCCTGCTCCGAGCTGTCGGTGAAGCCCTCAGACGCCGGGCCCAACTCGCCGCCGCACGCCAGACCGCCCCTTCGGCAACCGACGAGACGAGGGCCGCATGACCACACCCACTGTCCCCCTCCCCCGCCCCGAACCGGGCCTGTGGTCGGTCACCGAGACCGCCGCCTACCTCCGCATCCCGCCCAAGACCCTCTATGAGTGGCGCTACAAGGGCGACGGGCCTCCCTCCCACCGCGTGGGCCGCTACGTGCGCTACGTGCCCGCTGAGGTCCACGCGTGGGTCAGCTCCCAGTAACCACGGACAGGAAGGAACCCCCATGGCTCGCGCCTGGGTCTACGACCGCACCAAGGACAAGAGCTACAACGAGGCCGTGAAGAAGGCCAGGACCGCTAAGCGCACCCCGCCCGCCCGGTGGCTGGTCCGCTACTACGACCCGTCCGGCAAGCTCAGGAGCGCCGGGACCTACAAGAAGAAGCCGGACGCCGAGAAGCGCCAAAGCGACATAGAGGCAAGTCTCCATGAGGGCGTCTACCGCGACCCCAACGACGGCCGGACGACGTTCGGGAAGATGGCCGAGAAGTGGCTGATCACCCGGACGGACATCAAGCGGTCCACGTGGTGGAAGTACCGGGGCCTCCTCGACCTCTACCTTCTCTCCCGTTGGGGCGACCTCCCGCTCTCAGCCATCCACTCCGAGGACATCGCCGTCTGGATCGCGGAGATGCAGAGGCCGCGTGAAGAGGGCGGCGCCAACCTCGGGGCCTCCCAGACCAGGCACGTGCACAGCGTCCTGTCCATGGTCCTGGGCTGGTGCGTGCCCCGGCGCATCCCCTTCAACCCGGCCAAGGGTGTACCGCTCCCGAAGCCCTCCGAGGCCGAACACGTGTACCTGAACCACCACCAGGTCGAAGCGCTCGCCAACGCCTCCGCGTCCCTGCGGACCTCCTACGACCAGGTGGCGGCGGGCGCGCTGATCAACCGGCCGCTGATCCTCCTGCTGGCCTACACGGGCCTGCGCTTCAACGAGGCCGCCGCACTGCGCGTGGGGAGGGTGGACCTGAAAGGGCGACGCATCCGGATCACGACCGCGTTCGCCGAGGTGGAGGGCAAGCTCGTGGAGCAGACCCCCAAGACGGGCAAGAGCCGCACCGTTCCGATCCCCCCGTCGCTGCGGGCCGAACTCCTCCCCCTCGTGGAGGGGCGACCCGATGACGCGCTCGTCTTCGCCACCCGGCGCGGGACCCCGCTGCGGCTGCGCAACTGGCGTCGGCGGGAGTTCGACAAGGCGGTGCAGGGCGCCAGGCTCGACGGAACCGGGCTGACACCGCACAAGCTCCGGCACACCGCCGCGTCCCTGGCCATCGCCGCCGGCGCGGACGTCAAGGTCGTGCAAGCCATGCTCGGGCACGCGACCGCCACGATGACCCTCGACCGGTACGGACACCTGTTCCCCGACCGCCTGGACGAGGTCGCCGACGCGATGGACGCGGCCCGCGTGAAGGCTCTCGCCGCCGCTGCGTAAGGATCCTGACGGAGCTTCCTCGGGGATCAAACCCCGGGAACGCGAAAGGCCGGTCTCTCCGACCGTGTGCACCATATGTGCACCGGCCCGGATCAACCGGCCATCGCTACCTCTACCGGCCCTACGCTCACCTGCGTGAACGTCGGCCTCGTGCGGTGGAGGAGGGATTTGAACCCTCGAAGGGTTGCCCCTTACCCGCTTTCGAGGCGGGCGCCATCGGCCACTAGGCGACTCCACCGCGAGCAACTCTACCGGATACCCCGCTGTGCGGAGAACCGGATTGCCGAAACGGCTCCGGCCGCCGGGGGCGGCGCAGGTCAGCGGGGACCCCCGCCCTCACGGCGTCGCCGGAAGAACTCGGTGAGGAGCTCGGCGCACCTCGCGGCGACGTCCGCGCCGATTAGGTCGGGCGGCACCACCTCGGGGCGGTGGTTGAGCCGGGGGTCGCGGACCACGTCCCACACCGACCCCACCGCGCCGGCCTTGGCGTCCCGAGCGCCGTAGACCAACCGGTCCACGCGCGAGAGCACCGTCGCGCCGGCACACATCACGCAGGGTTCGAGGGTGACGACCAGGGTGCAACCGCTCAGGCGCCACTCGCCGCGGGCGCGGGCGGCTGCCCGCAGGGCGAGCACCTCGGCGTGCGCCGTGGGGTCACCCGTCGCCTCGCGCTCGTTGTGCCCCGACCCCAGGACCTTGCCGTCGGCGTCCAGGACGATCGCGCCCACAGGCACGTCATCCGTCGCCAGGGCGAGCTCCGCCTCGGCCACCGCTGTCCGGAGCGCGGCGTCGAGGACCCCGCGGTCCCTCACGTCACAGCCTCATGGCATCGAGGAGTTCGCCGAATCCGGCCCGCTCGGCCACGACAGCGAGGACGTCGGCGGGCAGGACCCCGCCGCCGACCGACAGCGAGCGCAGCTCGTCGCCGGTCACACCCAGGTCGGTGATCAGGTCGCCGTCTCCGGCAGGCGCCGGGTTGGGGCGGGCGCCCGCACTCTCGGAGGGCTGCGGGGCGCCGAGGGCCCCCGCTTCGGAGAGGACGGAGGCCAAGGGGTGGTCGTGGACGACGCGGGCGTCGGAGAGGTACACGCGCGGCTCCCCGCCGTCGTCGGCGGCGCGCACGACGGCGAACCACTCGTCGTCGGCCTCCACCAGGAGGAGCGCCCTGTCACTGCCCCGCTCTGCCGCGAAATCGAGCATCAGGTCGGTGACGTCGTCGATGACGTCCACGTCCCCGAGTTCGACCTCGGTTCCCCGCCACGTCTTCCCGTTGGGAGTGAAGACAGCTGCGAAGGTCGACACCGCGTGCCCTCCTGTTCTCCAGGTGGTTTTTCCAGGGGTCCCTTACCCCATCCCGTCCAGGACACGCTGGAAGGACTGCGCGAATCCGAGGCGTTCGGACACGCTGGCCAGTACCTCGTCGGGGTAGAGGTCGAGATCGCCCGCCAGGGCGCCGAGCTCCATCTCGTCCAGGCCGAGATCGGCGACGACGGACAGATCGCCGGCGGGGAGCACCTGGTCGAGGTCGTCGTCATCGGGGAGGTCGATGTCCAGGTAGTCGAGGACGTCCCGGGCCACCTGCCAGTCCACCGACGCGGTCACGTCGGAGAGGAAGAGGGAGACGTCCTCGCCGTAGACCCGCACGATGATGAAGAAGTCGTCGCCGACCGAGACCAGCCCCAGGGAGCCGCTGATGCTCGGTTGTTGGCGCAGTGCGTGGATCAGGCCCTTCAGGTCGTGCGTCAGCGTCACGGGGAGGAGATCGACATCCCAGTACTCCTCTTCCCTGTACGCGACCGCTGCGAAGTCGCCCGAGTCGTCGTCACCATGATCGAGTACTGTCATCGTCACCCCAGCCCGGCCGGTGTATCGGTGCGGACGAGGGAGGCCCGCGCCCGTGCGAGTGCAATGGTAACGATCACTCCCGCTCCGCCGTCTCCCTCGGCCCGTGTCAGTCCGGACCACGCTCTCATGAGAACCGGGTGCGCGCTGCCGCCTCAGGGGTTCCACCCGGACGGCACCGGGACGGCCGTCGCCTCCCGCGGGGCCACCGTGCGACCGGCGCGGATCCGGGCCGCCCTGTTCCGGGTGGTACGCGCGGTTAGACTCGGGCGGGCCCCCATCCCCAGCCATCGTCCCGTTATCCCAGCTCACCCGGAGAACGCCTTGGAAACCCTGGTCGTCGACCATCCCCTGGTCGCGCACAAACTGACCACCCTGCGCGACGTGCGGACCGACTCACCGACCTTCCGGCGCCTGACCGACGAGTTGGTCACCCTGCTCGCCTACGAGGCGACCCGGGACGTACGAGTGACCGACGTCACTATCAGGACTCCTCTCGTGGAGACCACCGGAACACAGCTGACGCGCCCGACCCCCCTCGTCGTCCCGATCCTTCGCGCCGGACTGGGCATGCTGGACGGGATGACCCGCCTGCTCCCGACCGCCGAGGTCGGCTTCCTGGGCATGGCCCGTGACGAGAACACGCTCCAGCCGGCCACCTACGCCGACCGGCTGCCGCAGGACCTGTCCGGCCGCCAGTGCTACGTGCTGGACCCGATGCTGGCGACCGGCGGCACCCTGGCCGCCGCGCTCAAGCTCCTGGTGGACCGGGGCGCGGACCACATCACCGCCCTCTGCCTGCTCGCCGCCCCCGAGGGGTTGGTCGCGGTGGAGCAGAAGCTGGCCGAAACCCTCGCCCCGGACCACGGCGCGACCCTGCGCGTGGTGACCGCGGCGGTGGACGAGCGCCTGGACGAGAACGGGTTCATCCTCCCGGGTCTGGGTGACGCCGGCGATCGCCTGTACGGCTGCGCCTGACCCGCCCCCTCACGGCCCCAGGAGCCTCAGCGCCCAACCGGATCACCGGTTGGGCGCTTTTTCGGCTCTTTTGGCCGCCGGGCGAATGAACGCCCGAAAATCGGGCATTGACCCCGCAGGCAGGTGTGTCCGGCCAGGTGGCGGTGCACAACCGGTCGAGCATCGACACGTCGCTGCATTAGCCGAATTCATTTCGAGATTGGAACGTAACAGATAAGCGTGATCATGGTTCCTGATCACCCATAACCGGGGAGACCAGCCGGACCGAAATCGACCTGTATGGTCCGGGTCCGTTGACGCCGACACCCTCACCCGCTTCCCACAAGGCGTTCAGGCAACCCTCCGTCGACTACCCAAAGCCCCCGACCGCACACGCTGCGACATCCTCCCCACGTCCCTCAAGGAGTGAGATGCCCGAGAACCCCTCTCCCTCGACCGACCGCCACTCCCGCTTCGGCCCCGTCGTCGACCGACTGTCCACGGAGTTCTCCGGTGTCCACCACGACTCCACCGTCACCCGGTGCGTCGACGCCGCCAGACACGGTGCCGAGGACGTCACCGGCCGGGCCACGCCCGATCTCGTCGAGCGGATCGCCCGCCAGCACCTCCAGGTGCTCGCCCTGGCCTTCGCCGAACAGCGCTAGGGATCGGTCAGGACGGACGACGGGTTTCGGTCCGACCGTCTCCCGCTCCCAGTGGGGACACAACCGGGGCCGGAGAAGCCGCCTTCCTTGCCCATCCGACCGCAGCCGATGCCCTGACCTGCGTCGGACCTGGACCGCATTCCGGTCCACCGAACACAGGTCCACCAACACCACCGGAACCGGACACAGCCCGCAAGAGCGGTACGCCAGACATACCGCCACGCCGAGGGTGCGCCCCAGGCTTTACGGGCATCATTGTGAATGGAACAATCACTGCTGGGTTGGTGGGTCAGGTGGATTCCAAGGGGAGTCAGTCGTGGCGAAGTTGAAGAAATGGGGCGGCTACGCTCTCATCGGTTTCGTGGCGTTTTATCTGCTCACGCAACCTGAAAGCGCCGCTGGGGTGATCCAGAGTGCGTTGGGCGGCCTGATGGGTGGTGCGGAGTCGATGTCCCGCTTCGTCAACGCACTACTGCCGTAGTGGGGATGGTCGGGTGCCATGCGCCTCGTAGCGTCGAGTAACAGCGCTCCGGCGTCGGTCAACCGCTACCTCCTGCCACACGAGCAGGACGTCGTGACCATTCGTCGGCACCCCGCGATCCTCATCGGGCCGGTCGGGGCAGTCCTCGGTGCGTTGATCGTCGCGGGGATCCTCAGCAACACCCAGATCGCGGACAACACCGCGGCACTGGCGATCATCTGGTGGCTGTGGCTGCTGGTCCTGGTGTGGTTCGTCTGGCAGGTCGCGGAGTGGTCCGTGGACTACTTCGTCATCACGTCGGCGCGCCTCCTGCTGACCACGGGGCTGATCACCCGACAGGTCAACATGATGCCGCTGGGCAAGGTCACGGACATGAGGTTCGAGCGGACCCTGCTGGGCCGCTTCCTCGGCTACGGCACCTTCGTGATGGAGTCCGCGGGTCAGGATCAGGCGCTGAGCAAGATCGCCTTCATCCCGTACCCCGAACAGCTCTATCTGGAGGTCGTGGGGCTCATCTTCAAGGAGTGAGCCGCCGCAGGTCTCGACCAGTGTCATGGGGGCATCCGCCGAGGGGCGGGTGCCCTTCGGCGTGTCGGCGGCGCCCTCCCGGAGCCGCCGCCCCGGTCAGACGGGCCGACGATCGCCCGATTCGCCCCTCGTTCACCTTCTGTTCACCTTGCTTCGGGGTCACACTTCCCTGCCCCGCACCCTGGCCGACCAGCCCTTGGAAGACCGGCCCGCCCCGCACCTGCGTGGGCGGACATGCTCCGGGGAAGGATGCCTCCAAGTACGCGACCCGGCGTCATTACCCCCGAGTGCGAACCCTCGCAAGCCAATCGAATTGACATGAAGGTGAACATAGGGTTAACTCGGATCATCTGATACGGAAACGAGGAGGGCCCATGGCGCGCAGGACAGACCGTGCACCACAACCCACTCGCTCCGCGACGCCCCGTCGGCACATTCGCCCCACGGCTGCGACCCGCCGCCTCTCCGGCCTTTCGCCCGAGCCCGTGCACGTCCCGCAGCCGCGCGAGGACGCCGACGCCATCGCCTCCGGACACCCGATCATGCACTGGGTGCTGGTCACCGACGACAACGGTCGGTCCCGCCCAGAGGCACGCTGGCTGTAGCAACACACGCGAGCGCCGAGCGCCCCCCGCCCCGAAGCGGGGGGCGCTCGGCTTGCCCCGAAGCCCCGGCACACGGGGCCGGGCGCGCGGCGCTCCACCAGACGCCCATGACTCCGGGAGTTCAGAACGAGTGAGTGACGAGGAGGGGCCGCCCCAGGGCGGCCCCTCCTCGCGTTCCCGGACCCCTCCGGCAGCCCCGAAGCGGAGCCGTTCTCGCTTTGTCGATAAATCGGTTTGGCAATTAATCGGGATCTGGTTGTCCTTATATAGGCCGTCAAGTATCGACTGAGAGTGACGCCCGTCTCATTCTGAATCGCCTTGACGCGAATCAAAACGAGACGTACCGTCTTACCTATGAGGCTGTACATCTTCCTGTAGTCCCGCGCCCCACGTCGGCGTCCGAGCACCATCGTGCCCGCTGTCCAGCGGCGACACCATGTCGCGCCCTCAGCGCCGCGCAGCTCCGTCGGCGTCGCCGCACCGCGGTCGACCCAGGGAAGCCTCAGCGTTCCGGCCACACCGGAGCCCTGCCCGCACCGGGCAGGCTCTGTCCGAAACCACGCCGAACGCACGCTCCTCCGGCGATCCGCGGTCCCGTCCCACCAGACCGCACCACAGATCAAAAGGCGCGCCCATGCCTACCGCCGCACTTCGAGCACATTCACAGCTCGTCCTCACCGAGATCACCAAGCGCTATGACGACCACACCGTCCTCGACCGTGTCACCCTCACCATCAGCCCGGGTGAGCGTGTCGGTGTCATCGGGGACAACGGATCGGGCAAGAGCACCCTGCTGCGCCTGCTGGCGGGCGAGGAGCAACCCGACAACGGGGAACTCACCGTCAGGGCCCCCGGCGGCGTCGGCTACCTGCCCCAGACCCTGGAGCGGGTCGGGGTGCGGACCGGCACCGCGGGAGACGTGATCGACTCCGCCCTGGCCGACCTGCGCGACCTGGAGCAGCGCCTGCACCGGGCCGAGGCCGTCCTCGGCTCCGCCACGGCGGAGGGCCTGGACGCCTACGGCGACCTGCTCTCCGAGTTCGAGGCGCGGGACGGCTACGACGCCGACGCCCGTGTGGAAGCAGGGCTGCACGGCCTGGGGCTCCCCGGGCTGGAACGCGACCGCCCGCTGCGCACGCTCTCCGGTGGAGAGCGCTCACGGCTGGCGCTGGCCGCGATGCTGGCGGCCTCACCCGAACTGCTCCTTCTGGACGAGCCCACCAACGACCTGGACGACCGCGCGGTCGCCTGGTTGGAGGACCGGCTCCGCCGCCACCGCGGCACGGTGGTCGCCGTCACCCACGACCGGGCCTTCCTGTCCGGGGTGACCGACACCGTGCTCGAAGTCGACCACGACCTGCGCCGGATCCACAGGTACGGCAACGGGTACGACGGGTTCCTGACCGCGAAGGCGGCGGCGCGGGCCCGGTGGATCCGCGAGTACGAGGACTGGAGGACCGACCTGGCCAGGCAGCGGCAGCTGGCGGACAACAGCGTCGCCGCGCTACAGGCCATCCCGCGCAAGATGGACAAGGCCGCGTTCGGGCACGGGGCGTTCAGGATGCGCGGTCGCGCGCACGGCGCCATGGGCCGCATCCGCAATGCCAAGGAGAGGGTGGAGCGGCTGACCGGGAACCCGGTGGCGCCGCCGCCGGCCCCCCTCCGGACGACCGCCGAGTTCGCGGGGTCCCCGGCCGAGGAGGCCGATGCACAGCCGGTCGCCGAACTGGAGAGGGTGAGGGTCGACCACCGGCTCGACGTTCCGGTCCTGGGCCTGGCACCGGGGGAGCGCGTCCTGGTCACCGGACCCAACGGGGCCGGGAAGACGACGCTCCTGCGGGTCCTCTCCGGGGAGCTGGCCCCCGACTCCGGTCGGGTGTCCATACCGGAGAGGGTCGGCTTCCTACGGCAGGAGGACGGGGTGGTCCCCTCGGAGCAGACCGCGCTCCAGGCCTACGCGGCCGACCGGCCCGGGTCGGCGGAGGAGTACCGGGACGAGTTGGCGTCGCTCGGGCTGTTCCGGCCGAAGGAGCTGGACCAGGCGGTGGGGTCGCTCTCGGTCGGTCAGCGCCGACGGATCGAGGTGGCCCGGCTGACGTCCGGCATGCACGAACTCCTGCTGCTGGACGAGCCGACCAACCACCTCTCCCCCGGTCTCGTGGAGGAGTTGGAGGAGGCGTTGTCGCACTTCACCGGGGCTCTGGTGATCGTCACGCACGATCGGACGATGCGTGGAAGGTTCGCCGGCCGGCACGTGGAGCTGAGGGAGGGGATGATCGCCCGCGAGTCCGAGTGAGTCCGGCCTGACTCTTTGTCGACAAATCGGCTTGACCATAAATCCCTAAAGAAACTGTCCGATATGCGGGGCTCGTCGCGGTGCGGCGGGCTCGTCGGGCAGCCGCCGACCCAGCCCGGCGAGCAGCCCCGGAGACCTCTGGGAACTGCCCGTGCGCACCGCCCCGGAGGGCGCCGCGGGCGTCTGGAACCTGGGTACGGGGGCCTCCCCAGGTTCCCGCCTGTCCGTCGCGGACGCGGCGTCCTATCCGGGCGCCATGTCGACAAAACGGCTGTAGTGCCCCTGGAAGGCCACGGTCACGTCCGCCGTGGGGCCGTTGCGGTGCTTGGCCACGATGATGTCGGCCTCACCCGCCCGCGGGGACTCCTTGTCGTGCACGTCCTCGCGGTAGAGCAGGATGACCATATCGGCATCTTGTTCGATCGAGCCGGACTCGCGCAGGTCGGAGACCTGTGGCCGTTTGTCCGTGCGCTGCTCGGGACCACGGTTCAGCTGGGAGAGCGCCACGACGGGGACCTCCAACTCCTTGGCGAGGAGCTTGAGGGACCGGGACATCTCCGAGACCTCCTGCTGGCGGCTCTCCACCCGGCCGGGCGAGCTCATCAGCTGGAGGTAGTCGACGATCACCAGTTTGAGGTCGTGCTGCTGCTTGAGCCTCCGGCACTTGGCCCGGATCTCCATCATCGACATGTTGGGGGAGTCGTCGATGAACAGGGGCGCGTTGGCCACCTCGCCCATGCGCCGGGCGAGCCGGGCCCAGTCCTCGTCGGTCATCAGGCCCGAGCGCATGGTGTGCAGGGGCACGCGGGCCTCCGCCGACAGCAGGCGCATGACGATCTCGTTCCGGCCCATCTCCAGGCTGAAGAAGACCGAGGCCATGTCGTTCTTGATGGAGGCCGCGCGCGCGAAGTCCAGGGCCAGGGTGGATTTTCCGACCGCCGGGCGGGCGGCGATGATGATCATCTGGCCGGGGTGGAGGCCGTTGGTGAGTGCGTCGAAGTCGGCGAAGCCGGTGGGCACGCCGGTCAGGGTGCCGTCGCGGGCGCCGATCGCCTCGATCTCGTCGAGGGCGCCCGGCATGATGTCGGCGAGGACGACGTAGTCCTCGCCGGTCCGCTTCTCCGCGACCTTGTAGATCTCCGCCTGTGCGTGGTCGACGAGGTCGTCCACCTCGCCGTCGCCCGCGTAACCGATCTGCGCGATGCGGGTACCGACCTCGACGAGGCGGCGCAGGACAGCGCGGTCGGAGACGATCTTGGCGTAGTAGCCGGCGTTGGCGGCGGTCGGGATGGCCCCGGTGAGGGTGTGGAGGTAGAGGGCGCCACCGACGCGGGTGGCCTCGCCGCGCTTGGTCAGCTCAGCGTTGACCGAGATGGTGTCCACGGGCTCGCCGCGTGAGAAGAGGTCGACGACGCTGTCGTAGATGATCTGGTGCGCGGGGCGGTAGAAGTCCGCGGAGCGGATGATCTCGACGACCTGGGTGATGGCGTCCTTGGAGAGGAGCATGCCGCCGAGCACGCTCTGTTCGGCCTGGATGTCGTGGGGTGGGGTGCGCTCGTATCCGCCTTCTTCAGGTGGCTGCTCAGCGACACTCACGAACGCTCTCCCCAGGACCGTACTCCGCCCACCCGAACAGGCCGACCCTCCCAGGATGCCCCATCGCGAGCCCTGGGGACGCCGCGGGCGGCGCCTGTGGACGGCGCCTTCTACCACCATCTCCCGCTACTGCGGGGCATTCCGAAAACAAGTTGTGCACATCACCTGTGGATAACTTTGGAACGACCCCTACACAGGGGCATTGAGCTGCGAAAACACTGCACGCAGACGGGTCGTGCAAGATGCCTCACAGGGAGTGTTTCCACAGGTTATCCACAGGCACTCGGGCGGGTGTGGACAACTCCACATCCGCGTAGAACGCGTGTCCGATATTGTGGCTTGGTCATGCCAAAACTTCTCTCGGCCGCCCCCTTCCGGCACCGCCACGACCGCGAGATCTTCGCCCTGGCGGTCCCCACGTTCTTCGCTCTCATCAGCGAGCCCCTGTTCCTGCTCACCGACGCCGCGGTCGTCGGCACCCTGGGCACGCAGGCGCTGGGAGGGCTGGGTGTGGCCGGGCAGGTCCTCCTGACCCTGGTGGCCGTCTGCGTCTTCCTGGCGTACGGCACCACGGCTGCGGTCTCCCGCCGGTTCGGGGCGGGCGACGTCGCGGGCGGCATCCGGGACGGCGTGGACGGGCTGTGGCTCGCGATCCTGCTGGGCGTCGCGGCCATCGCGATCGGCTGGCCGCTGGGCCCGCTGATGGTGGACCTGTTGGGCGCCTCTCCCGAGATCGCGCCCTACGCGCTGACGTACCTCAGGATCAGCCTGCTCAGCACTCCCTTCCTGCTGGTCGTCATGGCGGGCACCGGTGTGCTCCGGGGGCTTCAGGACGCTCGTACTCCGCTGGTGGTCGCGGTCGCCTCCTACGCCGGCAACGCGGCGCTGTGCGTGGTGTTCGTGCTCGCCCTGGACTGGGGCATCGCGGGCTCGGCCTGGTCGACGGTGCTCGCCCAGGGCGCGGGGGCGTTCTGGTACGTGGCGGCGATCGTCCGCGCCGCGCGGCGCGAGGGGGTCTCCCTCGCACCGACGGCGGCGGGGCTGCGCTCCTCCGCTTCGGCGGGGTTCGCTCTGTTCCTGCGCAGTGTGTCGATGCGGGTTGTCGCGCTGATGACCACCGCGGTGGCGGCGCGTCTCGGCGACGAGTCGATCGCCGCGCACCAGGTGAGCTACAACATCTGGGCCCTGCTGGTGTTCGCGATGGACGCGATCGCCATCGCCGGGCAGTCCATCGTGGGGCGTTATCTGGGCGCGGGGGACGTGCGTGGCACGAAGGACGCCACTCGCCGCATGGTGGAGTGGGGGGTGATGCTGGGTGTGCTGTTCATGGCGCTGGTGTTTGTGGTGTTGCCGTGGGCGCCGGTCCCCTTCACGTCCGACCCCGAGGTCCGTGCCCTCATCACGGCCACACTGGTGGTGGTCGCCCTGATGCAGCCGCTGAGCGGCGTGACCATGGTCCTGGACGGCGTGTTGATGGGGGCGGGGGACCAGCGCTACCTGGCATGGGCGTCACTGTGGACGATGGCGGCGTTCGTGCCGTGCGCCCTGGTGATCCCCCGGCTGGCGGAGAACTCCCTGTGGGGGCTGGTGGGGCTGTGGATCGCGTTCACGGTGTGGATCCTCGCCCGAGCGCTCACCCTGGGTGCGCGGGCGCGGGGCACGGCCTGGCTGGTCACCGGAGCGACGAGACCGTAACGGGCCGACCCCCGCGGAGCACGGCTCTGGCGGAACGCGGGCCGGATCCCGGCCGGGGGCCACCCGAACGTCCGGGCCGGTCCACAGGTGGACATGTCCACCTGTGGACACGTCGACCCCTCTCCAAGTCGGCCTGTGGACACGTCGACCTGTCACCGTGTCGGCCTGTCACCATGTCGACCTGGCGGTGGGACGGCGGGCTCCGGGGCCCGATCATCCGCCCACCCCCGGAAGACGAAGCAGCCGCCCCGGGGGGACGGGACGGCTCTCCGGCGTGGGCTCGTGTGCGGCCCCCCAGGTCACGGGGGCGCGTCGCGGTCACCGACGGCCGGGCCGTGGTAGTACGGCACAGCCCGCTCTGCCTGCGGAACCCTCGGGTACGTCGGCAGCTCCTCGAGGGTCAGCTCCGTTCCGGTGACCCGGCTCAGGTGGCTGAGCTGTTTGCGCACGGTGCTCGCCACGTCCTTTCGCAGCTGCGGAAGCATCGAGTAGAGCTCGTCCCCCGGGCAGCTCGTCGAGTTGTAGTCCCGGTGGCCGACGATCGCCTCCGCCGGGTTCAGCTGGTACACCAGGCACAGCCACGCGCAGGTGTCGACCAGGGAGCCCATCAGCTCCTGGGGCGGGGCCTCGGAGGAGTACGTCCCCTCGTTCTCGATCCCGATGGTGTGCGCGTTGTGGTTGGCGGTGTGCGCACCGACCACGTGTTTGCCGCTGCCGATCGCATGGAGGGACAGGTCCCTGCCCTCCATGATGTGACCGCCCCGGCTGATCGTGAGCTGCTGTCCTGTGTCGCTCCACCCGTTGCTGTCCATGTGGTAGCGCTGGATGGCCCGGGACAGCGAGGCGGCGTGCGTCGCCGAGGTGTCGGAGACGTTGCCCGTCGCGGTGTGGTGCACCACGATGTGGGTGGGTCCCTTGGACAGCAGCTCGATCTTGTTCCTGGGTGGCCTGGCGTTCCAGTCCGCGCGCGTGTACAGCTTGGGCTTCGCGGCGGCGGAGGCCACACCAGCCGGTGCGGTTCCCATCACCCCGCCGAGGAGCACGCCCCCGGCCGCGAGGGCGGTTCCGCGCAGGAGTGTCCTGCGGTCCAGCAGTGGGTGTCGGTTCGGATCGGTCGTTCTCTCCACGGCCATCGGTCGTCGTCCTCTCCGCGCGGGGCGCCGCGCTGTGCGACACCAACACAGACAACACGATAGGTTACAAAGAGTAACCAAAGCGTTGCTTTTGGTAACGCGGCGTGTCAGGAAGACCCCCACCCCGAGAAAGCACACCTCGACCCACGCGGACCCACCCCGAAAAAAGCGGGCCCCGCCTCTCCGAGGAGAGACGGGGCCCTGACGCGTCCGGTGCCTGGGATCAGGAACCGACGACGTCCAGCTTGATCGTCGCGGAGACCTCAGGGTGCAGGCGGACCTGGACCTTGTGGCTGCCGACGGACTTGATCGGGTTCTTGACCTCGATACGGCGCTTGTCCAGCTCGGGACCGCCGGTCGCCTTGACGGCGTCGACGATGTCCGCGGGCGTGACCGAACCGAACAGACGACCACCCTCGCCGGCGCGCTGCTGGAGGCGCACGGTGAGAGCACCGACCTGGCCCGCGACCTGCTTGGCCTCGTCCAGGGTGCGGATGTCACGCGCGGAACGCGCGCGCTGGATCAGGTCGATCTGCTTCTGACCGCCGCGCGTCCACCGAATGGCGAACCCGCGGGGCAGCAGGTAGTTGCGACCGTAACCGTTCTTCACCTCGACGACATCGCCGGGGGCTCCGAGACCGTTGACCTCGTGGGTCAAAATCAGCTTCACGACAAAAACCTCCCTCGGATATCGCCGCTAGCGAGCGGTGCTGGTGTAGGGCAGCAGGGCCACCTCGCGCGCGTTCTTGATCGCGGTCGCGACGTCACGCTGGTGCTGGGTGCAGTTGCCCGTGACGCGGCGGGCACGGATCTTGCCACGCTCGGAGATGAACTTGCGGAGAAGCGTGGTGTCCTTGTAGTCGATGTAGGACTGCTTCTCCTGGCAGAAGAGGCAAACCTTCTTCTTGGGCTTGCGCGCTGCCGGCTTCGCCATCGTGGTGCTCCTTCGCAAGAGCCCCGGGGTCTTCCCGGGGATGGTCTGTGGATGGAAAGGTGACACGGTGCCCTGGGGCACCGGGTCGTGTGTTACGTGGTGCGGGGTGGTCCGCTAGAACGGGGGCTCGTCGGAGAATCCTCCGCCGCCGCCACCGAACCCGCCGCCACCGCCGCCACCGTTGGTCGCCCACGGGTCGTCGGCCGGAGGACCGCTGCGGCCTCCGCCGCTCTGCGCCCCGCCGAATCCGCCGCCCTGGTTCCCGTAGCCGCCACCACCCTGCTGGGGCTGGCCTCCACCGAAACCGCCGCCGCCACCGCCGCCACCGTTGCCGCCGCCGAAGCCGCCGCCACCCTGGCGCTGCGTCTTGGTCACCTTGGCGGTGGCGCTGCGCAGAGCCGGGCCGACCTCCTCGACGTCGATCTCGAAGACGGTCCGCTTCTCACCCTGCTGGGTCTCGTACGAGCGCTGCTTCAGCCGGCCCTGCACGATGACGCGCATGCCCCGCTGAAGGCTCTCGGCCACGTTCTCCGCGTACTGCCGCCAGACAGTGCAGGTGAGGAACATGGACTCGCCGTCCTTCCACTCCCCCGACTGCTTGTCGAAGGTGCGAGGCGTCGAGGCCACACGGAAGTTGGCGACCGCGGCTCCACTGGGCGTGAAGCGCAGCTCAGGGTCGTCGACGAGGTTGCCGACGAGCGTGATCTGGGTTTCGCCTGCCATGGATGGGCTCCGGTTCGAGGTAGTCGGATCAGGCGGTTTCGCCTGTTCCCCTGATCATCCGCGCCGGTACTGACAGAACGGGGCGGAAGGGCCAGGGGAGAGGGGGAACGGGCAACGCCGTCCTAGTGGACCTCGGGCCGGAGGACCTTGGTGCGGAGCACGGCCTCGGCGAGACCGAGCTGGCGGTCGAGCTCCTTGACCGTGGCGGGCGTGGCCGTCAGGTCGATGACCGCGTAGATGCCCTCGGGGTTCTTGTCGATGTCGTAGGCGAGACGGCGCTTGCCCCAGATGTCGACCTTCTCGACCGAGCCGCCGTCGTTGCGCACGACGCCCAGGAAGTTCTCCAGCGACGGGGCGACGGTGCGCTCGTCGAGGTTCGGGTCGAGAATGACCATGATTTCGTAACGACGCATAGGCGTGCGTTCCTCCTCTGGACTGTTGCGGCCATGGAATCTCCATGGCAGGAGGGCAGGAGCCCGTGTTCGGTTCCGCGCCGTCGTCGGCGGGCGTCGCACGGACTCTGAGCCATACAGCCCCCAAGGTTACCAGCCGCCGCGTACCACCGGTGATGCCTGTGGACGGCTCGACACGCGACAGGGCCGGTGCGCGGAGACTCCGCGCACCGGCCCTTGTCAGTCGGCCCTCCCGCCGAGGCGGGACGGGGTCACTCGTCGCGGCCGAGGATGATCAGGCGGTTGTTCTCGGTGGTGTTGCTCCGAGGGAGGAAGCCATCGTCGTCGTCGCTCTGATCGTCACCGGGGTCGCCCGGGGTGTTCTGCTCCTCGCACCAGTCCGGCGCGTTCGGGCGGTTGCACTCCTCGGGGTTCCCGGGTTCCTCCTCGTTCTGGCACTCGAAGTCGAGCGGCTCGCACTCCGGCGGGGACTCCACGTCCTCACAGTTCGGGTTGTTCATGTCCGGGGCCGCGGGGTCGCAGGGGGGGTCCTCGGAGGGCGCGTCCGACGGCTCCTCGGTCTCCTCCTCCGGGGGATCGTCGCTCGGGCTGGGCGTGGGCACGAAGCTCTGCTCCGTGCCGACGTAGGCGGGGGGCGGGAAGTTCTCGATGGGCATGCCGTCCACGGCCGTCGTCATGAACTCCTTCCACACGTTGGCCGACGTGCTGCCACCGAAGATCTCGTTCTCGGGCTGCCCCTCGAACTCCAGTGAGAGGTTGGCGTCGGCCCGGCTGAGCCCGACCGCGGCCACGAGCTGGGGCGTATAGCCCACGAACCACGCGGAGACCGCCCCGCTGGAGGTACCGGTCTTGCCCGCGACCGGACGGCCGTCGGGGAGCGCCGCGTTGGTGCCACCGCCCGCCTCGACCACCTGGGTCATGGCGTAGGTGACGTCGGCCGCGACGTCGGCGGACACCACCTGGGTGCCCTCCTCGATCTCGTTCGCGTCGTCGGGTTCGACGACCGTGCCGTCGGCGCGCTTCAGCTCGGTGACCATGTGCGCCGGCTTGTGGAGTCCGCCCGCCGCGAAGGTGGCGTAGGCGGAGGCCTGGTCGAGGGCGGTCACCTGGTGGGTGCCCAGCGCGACCAGCGGGCCCTGGACGGAGGTCGTGACCTGGTCCTCACCCACACCGGCGGCGACGGCGGTCTCGTCCACCGCCGCGGCGCCGAGCCGGGATGTCAGCTCCACGAACGGGGTGTTGACCGAGTCCGCGGTGGACTGGATCAGGTCGACGGGCCCGTAGCTGACGTCGCCCGCGTTCTGCACCGGGCTCTCCAGCTCCGGGAAGGTCTGCGGCGAGTCGCCGTCGAACATGCTCCGCAGGCTGATGTCGTTGCTGAGCGCCGTGGCGAGCACGTAGGGCTTGTACGACGACCCCGCCTGCGTCCGGTGGTGCAGCGAGTTGTTGACGACGGCGGACACGTCCGGACCGCCGTGGAACGCGAGGATCTCACCCGTGGAGGGGTCGACCGCCGTGAGGCCCTTCATGGTGTCGTCGGGGGTACCGGGCAGGACGTCGAAGGCCCCGGTCGCGGCCTCCATGAGCGTGGGGTCGAGGGAGGTGTCGACGACCAGGCCCTGGGTGGCGATCGTCGCGGCGGTGATGCCCGAGCCCTCGTAGCGCTCCGTGATCTCCTTGATGACCGCGTCGCGCACGTAGCCGAACTTGGGGTCGACCTCGGTGTCGGCGCTGGGGTCGTAGGGGATCCGCTCGGGGATCTCCAGTGCCTCGGCCTCGCTGCGCGGCAGACCCCGGGAGGTCTCCTCGTTCATGAGGGCGAGCTGGTTCTGCATGTAGGGCCAGCGCTCCTCCTCAAGGTACGTCTTCGTCCAGTCGCCCAGCTCCGAGCCCTCGAAGTTGCTGGGCATCTGGATGATGAGGCCCAGGAAGGCGCCCTCCTCGTAGCCCAGCTCGGTCACGCTCTTGTCGAAGTAGGCCTGGGAGGCCATCTCGATCCCCGAGGCGCCGCGGCCGAAGTAGATCGTGTTGAGGTAGTCCTCCAGGATCTCGTCGGGCTCCCGCTGCTGACCCAGCTTGATCGAGATGAAGATCTCGCGGATCTTGCGGACGATGCGGTCGTCCGACTCCAGGTCGCTGTAGTAGTTGCGGGCCATCTGCTGGGTGATGGTGGAACCGCCGCCGGCCTCGCCTCGGGAGAGGACGGCGCGCCCGATACCGACGATGTTGATACCCGGGTCCTCATAGAAGGTGCGCTGCTCGGCGGCGAGCACGCCGTCGATGACCTCCTCCGGGATGTCCTCGACGTTGACCGCGACGCGCCTTACCTCACCCGTGGTGACCGCGACCTCGGGGGCCTCGTCACCCTCCGCCGCCCACCTGATCTGGGTGGCCGACGACTCGTTCTCGGCCTTGGTCGTGAGTTCATCCGAGTTGGGAGCCTGTGCGTACAGGACGGCGAAGGCGGCCACGCCGCCGATGACCATCAGGCCGAAGGCCGCCAGCGCGGGCTTCCACGCCTTGGCGAAGAACCGCTTGTACCAGGGGCGGTCGTCCGGCTCCTCGTCACGGGACCGGCGGCGTCCGCCGCCTCCGCGCCCGCCGGAACCGGCAGCCGCGCGGGTGCCCCGGCCTGCGGCGCGGCGGCCCTCCGAGCGCGATCCGTGCTCGCGGTCGCGGGGGTCGCGGGGGCCGTTGCCCGCCCTGCGCCGTCCGCCAGAGCGCGCCTCGTCACCGGGTCGGCGCCGCTGCCCCTCGGGGCGTCCGCCGCGTTCGCCCTCGGCTCGGCGCCGGGGGCGGTCGCCGTCCTCGGGCCTGCGGGGGCGCTCACCCTCAGGGCGGCGCGGGCGCTCGCCCTCGGCTCGGCGCCGGGGGCGGTCGCCGTCCTCGGGCCTGCGGGGGCGCTCACCCTCGGGGCGACGCGGGCGCTCGCCCTCGGCTCTGCGACGGCCGCCCTGGCCCTCGGAGCGCGCGTCGTTCTCGGGAGGGCGCGGGCGGCGCGGGCGCTCGGCTCCGCCGTCACCCCGGCGGGCACCGCCCCCGGAGCCAGATCGACGCCGGCCTCCGGCCTGGTCGCCCGGCGGCGGGCCGTCGGCCCTACGCCTTCCGCCGTCGCCTCGTGGACCGTCGCCCGGGCCCTCGGCCCGGCGACGGCCACCGTCGGCATTCCGTCGTCGTTCGGTACTCACGTGGGTCCTCGATTGCCTCTCACGGCCGGTGGGCCTGACGATTCCTTGGTGGAAACGGGGGGACGGTCCCCCTGGGGGATCGGTAATCCGCGACCTGTTCCTCGTGCGACCTGGGCGAAGCGACCCTGGGGGGTCGTGTCCGCCTCTTCACCGGTCGTTCAAGGCTTGGTAAAAGGGACGCCCAGAGGCGGTTCGGGGTTTTCAACAGGTCGCGAAGACGTTAGCCGCTTCTTCCTCCTGATCGTTGGCCTGCGGGAGCACTGCCCGTTCATCGGTGCTCCGTGCCGAGGGGACGTCGCCGCGGCAGGGGCTTTGTCCGGGGGCTCTACCGGCTACGCACGCAAATCAAAGGTCACGTTAGAGCGAGGGCACGGTATAGCACAACCCACGCGCGAGGCTATCGCGCCTCATGGGACGTCCGGTCATCTTCTACCCCGAACCGCCCGTTACGCCTGTTCAGGCACGGGAACCGAACGCCGGCAGGTACGGGGGCCGCGCAAACGCTCCGTGACGGAGCGCCCATCCACGCAGGTCGGGGACAGTGTGTGAGATTTTGCCCCCAGTATCTCCGAATACCCGCTGGACGGAGGGGGTCCGGGTGGTGCCGGGCGGTCGGACCGCCGATGTGACAGACGGGTCCGTGAGCGAGCGGAGATAGAGTCATAGCTGAACAAAACAGCCAGACATGCACGTTCCACCCCCAGCAGCCGGTGACCGCCTCTGGGGAACAGAAACGCCGTGTTCGCTGCTGACCACATACGGAAGACGAACGCAGGACGACGAACCCCGGACCGCCTCCGGCGCGGGGCCGTCGCCGTGCGCTGTGGAATCCATGTTCGCGGAGAAGAAGGAGCAAGGACCAATGGGTTCGGTACGTGTAGCCGTCGTGGGCGTCGGCAACTGTGCGGCATCGCTCGTGCAGGGCGTTCACTACTACAAGGACGCCAACCCCGAGTCCCGGGTACCCGGCCTCATGCATGTGCAGTTCGGCCAGTACCACGTGAGCGACATCGAGTTCGTCGCCGCCTTCGACGTGGACGCCAAGAAGGTCGGGCACGACCTGGCCGACGCCATCACGGCCAGCGAGAACAACACCATCAAGATCTGCGACGTGCCGCCGACCGGCGTCACCGTCATGCGCGGCCCGACCTACGACGGCCTCGGCAAGTACTACCGCGAGATCATCCAGGAGTCCCCCGAGGACGCCGTCGACGTGGTCGCCGCCCTCAAGGCCACCAAGGCCGACGTCCTGGTGTCCTACCTCCCGGTGGGGTCCGACGAGGCCGGCAAGTTCTACGCCCAGTGCGCGATCGACGCGGGCGTCGCCTTCGTCAACGCCCTCCCGGTCTTCATCGCCTCCGACCCCGAGTGGGCCGACAAGTTCACCCGTGCCGGCGTGCCGATCATCGGCGACGACATCAAGTCGCAGATCGGCGCGACCATCACCCACCGCGTGCTGTCCAAGCTGTTCGAGGACAGGGGCGTGATCGTGGACCGCACCTACCAGCTGAACTTCGGCGGCAACATGGACTTCAAGAACATGTTGGAGCGTGATCGTCTGGAGTCCAAGAAGATCTCCAAGACGCAGTCCGTCACCTCGCAGATCCCCCACGAGCTCAAGGCCGGATCCGTGCACATCGGCCCGTCGGACCACGTGCCGTGGCTCGACGACCGCAAGTGGGCCTACATCCGGTTGGAGGGGCGCGCGTTCGGCGACGTCCCCCTCAACCTGGAGTACAAGCTGGAGGTCTGGGACTCCCCCAACTCCGCGGGCATCATCATCGACGCGGTCCGCGCGGCCAAGATCGCCAAGGACCGCGGCCTCGGCGGCCCGATCCTGGAGCCCTCCTCCTACTTCATGAAGTCCCCGCCCATCCAGTACAGCGACGCCGAGGCGCACGACGCGGTCGAGCGCTTCATCGCGGGCGAGTAACGGCCCTGGTGAGGGCGTGCCCGGGCCCCCACAGCCCCGGGCACGCCCTACTCTGAGGCACGTGTCCTTCCTCGGCGACCTGCGCGCTGTCCTACGGGGCTCCCGGTTCCGCCGGCTCTTCGGTACCCGGCTGGTCTCGCAGTTCGCGGACGGGGTCTACCAGGCCGGGCTGGCCGGCTTCGTCTTCTTCAACCCCGAGCAGCACACGAGCGCGGGCGCCGTCGCGGCTGCCTTCGCGGTCCTGCTCCTACCGTTCTCGGTGGTGGCGCCGTTCGCCGGGGTCCTGATCGACCGATGGCCCCGCCGACAGGTCCTCCTCCTGTCCTCCCTGGCCAAGGCCGCGCTCGCGGTGGCAAGCGCCCTCCTCGTGTCCGCGGGCGAGGGGCCGGCCTTCTTCGTCGCGGCGCTCCTGGTGCTGAGCGTCAACCGCTTCTTCCTGTCCGGCCTCTCCGCCGGCCTGCCCTACGTCGTGCCCCGCGAGAAGCTGATGACGGCCAACGCCGTCACGCCGACCTGCGGCACCGCGGCCAGCTCCCTCGGGACCGGGGCGGGCCTGGCCGCCGGGACGGTCGGCGGCGAGGCCGCCCTCGGGGCCGGGGCGATCCTCCTCGTGGCCGCGCTCGGCTTCGCCGGCGCCGCCCTCGTCTCGCTGGCCCTCGGCCGCCGGGAGCTGGGGCCCCACCTGGAGCGCGAACCCGCCGAGGTCAGGGACGCCGTGCACAGCGTGGTGCGGGGCATGGTGTCCGGGATCCGTCACCTGTGGGCCCGCCCCGCCCCGCGGGACGCCCTCGCCACCATCGGCGTCCACCGGATCCTGTTCGGCGTCTCGACCCTGCTGACATTGCTGCTGTACAACAACTCGTTCACCGACGGCGGGGCGGCCGGGCTCGCCGGTTTCTCGGTGGCCGCCGGGCTCCTGGCGACCGGGTTCCTCCTGGGTGCCGTGGCGACTCCGTGGGCGACCTCCCGTATGGCGCCCGGGACCTGGATCGCCCTCCAACTGGCGGCGGCGGCCGTGGCGCTGGTGGTGTTCGGGCTGCCCTTCTCCCCCGCACTGTTCCCCGTCGCCGCGTTCGCTCTCGGCTTCGTCTCCCAGGGCGTCAAGGTCACCGTCGACACGCTGGTTCAGCGACATGTCGACGACGCGTTCCGGGGTCGGGTGTTCTCGGTGTACGACGTGCTCTTCAACGCGACGTTCGTCCTGGGCGCGGCGCTGGCCGCCGTCCTGGTCCCGCCCTCCGGGACCAGTGCACCGGTGGTCGCGGGCATGGCGACCGCCTACCTGGCCATGGCGGCCGCCTGGGTCGTGCGCGGCCTCCGCGCCCCCGGGCCCGAGGCGGCGCGGGAGGCGGCGTAGCGACGTGTCGACAGGACGACCCGTCGACGTGTCGACGTGTCGACGTGTCGTCCCGGGGCGGGCACCACCGCCGGGACCGTCAGCCCCGCTCGGTGGTCTCCTCGTAGACCCTCAGGCCGCGTGCCAGGTAGTTGGCCAGGGCGTGCTCGCCGTCCAGGGAGCACGTGTGCAGCCAGACCCGCCGGGTCGGATCCCGGTCCGGCCAGCGCCCGGCCAGGTCCCAGGCGCGCTCCAGGGCCAAGGTGAGCATGTGCCCGCCCATGCCCCTGCCGAGGTAGCCGGGCACGAGTCCGAGGTAGGCGATCTCCACCGCACCGTCGGGCTGGGCGTCCAGCTCCGCGTAGCCCGCCGGAGTGTCCTCCTCGTAGAGGACCCAGGTCTCGCGGCCCGGGTGGTCCACCCACTCCCGCCACTGCTCCGCCGACAACCCGAGCCCGTCGCTCCCCTCCCAGTCCCCGCCGACCTCGCCGCCGTGCATGAACCGGCTGAGCACCGGACTGGGCATCTCGGCCCGGGAGAAGCGCAGGTCCGCCTCCGGTTTCCGCGCCGGACGCAGGTCGGCGGGGTCGGTGGACTCCAGGTACCAGGTGGTGATCGTCACCTGGCCAGTTTCCCGGCTCCGAACTGGCACGACAAGGGCGGGGGTCACTCGCGCGGCCCCTCGGCAGCGTTCGGCGGGAGCGGGTCGATCCTGTCCGGGGGTGCGGCGGGGCGCCGTCGATGCCCCTGGCCGCACCGGTCCCGGAGCGTTCCGCACCTGCCGGTCCCCCTCCGTGTCGACGGGACGACAGGACGACATGGCGAGATGGCGACACGGCGACACGGCGACAGGACGACATGGCGAGATGGCGATGAGTCGACGGTCGGGTGCGTGCCCTCCCGTGCCCGGAGGGAGCGGCCCGGCGCCCCGACCGGAGGGATCCGTGCGGGTCCCGCCGCGGTCACGGCCCTCCCGCCCGCCCCCTCCCCCACCCTTCCTCCTCTCCGTGACCTTCGAATCACCTGCTGTAGTGTCCCGGGAAAGACTTGTCGACGAACAGGGATGGTGCGGCATGGTCGGCGAACCGGGCCTCAATAATCCCTCCAGCGCCTTCGGGGCGCGCGGGGTGACCAAGCGGATCGGGGCGGTGTCCCGGCAGCTGCCCGTCTACGGGGACAGGCTGCTGGACGTGGGGTGCGGAGACGGCACGTACACGGTCGAGCTCTCCCAGGGCTACGTGCGGGTGGACGCCATCGACGTCGATCCGGGCCTGCTCGACGCGTTCGCGGACAGGATCGCCGGCACCGGATTCGAGGACCGGATCGGCATCCACAAGATGTCCGCCGAAGCGCTGGCCTTCGACAGCAACACCTTCGACCGGGTGACGGCGTTCGAGGTGGTCGAGCACATCGAGGACCTGGAGGGCAGCTTCGCGGAGGTCAACCGCGTGCTGAAGCCGGGCGGGGCGTTCTCCCTCACCACACCCAACCGGTGGTTTCCGTTCGAGACCCACGGAGTGCTGTGGGGCGACCGGCGCCGGTCCGCCCTGACCGCGCCGTTCCTTCCCTGGGTCCGGCCGCTGCACGAGCGGATGTCGGACGCGCGCGTGTTCACCACCCAGGAGATGGGCCGCCTGCTGCGCGCGGTCGGCCTGAGCGTGCGTGCCATCGACTACGTGATGCCGCCGTTGGACCGCCGCCCCCGAGGGCTCCAGTCCCTGGCCGACGGCCTGGAGGGCACCCCGCTGAGGGTGTTCGGCATGGCGATGGCCGTCACCGCGGTGAAGCCGCGCCGCTGACGGCGGCCCGCCGCTCCCCTACAGGTGTTCGGCCGCCCAGGTGCGCAGCTCCCCGGCCGCCTCCTCCTTGCTCATCGGCCCGTTCTCCAGGCGCAGCTCCAAAAGGAAGCGGTACGCCTTGCCGACCACCGGTCCCGGGGCGAGTCCGAGGATCTCCTGGATCTCGTTGCCGTCCAGGTCGGGACGGATACGGTCCAGTTCCTCCTGCTCGGCCAGCTTCCCGATGCGCCGTTCGATGTCGTCGTAGGCCCTCGACAGCGCCGCCGCCTTGCGGCGGTTGCGCGTGGTGCAGTCGGCCCGGGTGAGGATGTGCAGCCGCTCCAGCTGGGAGCCCGCGTCGCGGGCGTAGCGGCGCACGGCGGAGTCCGTCCACTCCCCCTTGCCGTACCCGTGGAAGCGCAGGTGCAGCCCGACCAGGGTGGAGACGTCGGCGACGACGTCCTTGGGGAACCGCAGTGCGGTGAGCCGTTTGCGGCTCATCGACGCCCCCACCACCTCGTGGTGGTGGAAGGTGACCCGGCCCCCGCCCTCGAACTCGCGCGTCTTGGGCTTGCCGACGTCGTGCAGCAGAGCGGCCAGGCGCAGCACGAGGTCCGGCTCGTGGCCGCGCGCCCGCTCCAGGTCGACGGCCTGGTCGAGAACGGTGAGCGAGTGCTCGTACACGTCCTTGTGCCGGTGGTGCTCGTCGATCTCCAGGCGGAGTTTAGGGACCTCCGGCAGCACGTACTCGGCGATGCCCAGTTCCACCATCAGCTCGATACCGCGGTGCGGGTCGGGGCTGACCATGAGCTTGGTCAGCTCGTCCCGCACGCGCTCGGCGGAGACGATGGACAGGCGCTCGGCCATGTCGCGGGCCGCCTCGGCGACCTCGGGCGCGAGCGTGAAGCCGAGCTGCGCGGCGAAGCGCACCGCGCGCATGATGCGCAGCGGGTCGTCACTGAAGGAGTCCTCCGGGCGTCCCGGTGTGCGCAGCACCCCGGCGCGCAGGTCCTCCAGCCCGCCGAAGGGGTCCACGAACTCCAGGTCGGGCAGGCGCACCGCCATCGCGTTGACGGTGAAGTCGCGGCGCAGCAGGTCGTCGTGGATGTTCGTGCCGTAGGCCACATCGGGTTTGCGGGACTTGGGAGAGTAGGACTCGCTGCGGTAGGTGGTGATCTCCAGCTGGTGGTTCTTCTTCCGCAGACCCACCGTGCCGAACTCGATGCCGACCGTCCACACGGAGTCGGCCCAGCCGTCCACGAGCTCCAGGATGCGCGAGGGGACCGCGTCGGTGGTCAGGTCGACGTCGTTGGAGCGCCTGCCGAGGAGCGCGTCGCGAACCGGGCCGCCGACGAGGGCGAGCTCCTGGCCGTGCGACGCGAAGTGGGCGCCGAGCTCGTCCGACACCGGCTGGACGGTTTCCGCCAGCGCGGTGATCGCCGCGCGCTGGACACCGTTGAGCGATCCCGTTCCCGGGACCGCCTCGGCGTCCGGCCGCTGGTCGGCGTCGTTCTCACTCGAAAACTCTGTGTTCGGCACACCACGCAGATTAGGCGGCCCCCCGCCCAAACTGCGAATCGATTGCCGTCTTCCGCTGCTCCCGGAAGCGCCTCGCCGTCCACAGGTCGGCGTCGGCTCTGGTGGAGCACACCCGTTTGATGAAAGAGTGGGCCCCCGCCGGGCGCCACACGACGGTCTCCCCCGACCCGTGGGGCAGGGAAGACGGTATCTTCGGGTGGAGTGGTAGGACCGCGGTCATCTCGCGCCCACCCGACCCGTGTACGCCGTGTGCGCCGTGCGGGCACCCCGAGCGTCTCCGCCCCTTCACCGTGTTCCCCGGCGGGACGGCCACCTGGCCCCGAATCAGGAAACCGGTCAAGCGTTGCGTCGAATTGCCTCCGCGACGGTGGTCATGGCCATGACCACCGCGTTGCTCCCGATACCGGCCGCGCACTCACCCGCGCTGGCGGAACCCGAGGACGACGGCTCCATCGAGCCGCTCGTCGTCGAACGCATCACACCGGACGTGGTCCGCGAGGACAGCACCCTGCGGATCGCGGGCGAGGTGACCAACACCACCGCGGACAGTGTGCGCGACGTGACGGTCCGGGTCCGCTACTCCCGGCACCCGTTCACCAACCGTGACGAACTGGACGAGTTCGCCTCGGGGGACGGCTGGCAGCCCAGCGCGTCCGGCCCCGACGAGGAGATCGCCTCCGCCCTGCCGCCGGACACCTCGGAGGAGTACTCGCTGAGCGTGCCGGTCGAGGACCTCGACCTCTCGTCGTACGGCGTGTACCCGCTCGTGGTCGAGGCCGTCGACGCGGACGGCGGCGTCCTGGGCTCCCAGTACACCTTCCTCCCCTACACGGGTGGCGGGGACGACGACGTGCCCTCCGTCGACATCGCGTGGGTGTGGCCGCTGATGGACCGGCCGCAGCGCGCCGACGACGACACCTTCCTCGGCGGCGACCTGCACGACTCCGTCGGCGCGGAGGGCAGGTTGGGCCGCCTGCTGGCCGCCGGTGCGCAGGTTCCCCTGGACTTCGAGGCCGGTGAGGAGGACCTGGTCGAGCTGCTCGGCCTCAACGGGCCCCCCGAGGAGTCCCCGGCGGAGGAGGACGAGGCCACCGCGGAGGAGACCGCCGAGTCGCTCCCCACCGAGGAGGCGACCGAGGGCGAGGGCAACGGCGACGAGGAGGACCCGGACGCCGACGAGGGCGAGGACGACGGCGAGGGCGCCGACGCTCCCGAGGAGGAGCCGCGGCCGACCCGTACCGAGGGCGTGCCGATCACCTGGGCGGTGGACCCCGGCACCCTCGACGACATCCGCCGGATGGCGGGTGGGGAACACGAGGTCCTGGAGGGCCTCCTCGACGTGCCCGCGGAGTCCGATCCCGTCCGGCACGAGCTCGGAGCGGACGAGTCCGCCCAGGTGTGGCTGCGCGAGGCGCGCGCGGTGCTGGCCCGCGACACGGTCGTGGCGACCCCCTACGCCAACCCCGACCTGGGTGCCCTGCTGCGCAACAACATGGGTGACGACGCCGAGGCCTCGATCCGGATCGGGCAGGAAGCGGTCCTGCGCGCCCTGACCTTCGATGCCGACGGCGCCTTCGCGCTGCCGCCCGAGGGGTTGATGGACGACCCCGTCTACGAGCTGTTCGCCTCCCACGGCTCCACCCGTTTCCTGTTGGACGAGGGCGCCATGCCGCCCGCGTCCTGGATGTCCACGACCCCCACCGCCCAGGCCCCCCTGTCTGCGCCGGAGGAGGAGACGGCCGAGGAGCCGTTCGCGCTGGTGGCCGACTCCGGGATCTCCGACGTGCTGTCCATGCCGTCGTGGGAGCCGGGCGAGTCCGCCCTCGCGCTGCAGCGCTTCGCCGCCGAGACCGCGATGATCGCCGGTGAGAACGCGGGCGGCGACCGTGTGGTCGTCGCCTCACCGGGCCCGGGCTGGAACCCCAGCCCGGAGTTCGCCGACGGGGTTCTGGCCGCCTCCGACGACCTCCCCTGGCTGTCCCCGGAGAAGTTGGACGAGATCGAACCGGCCGACCCCGAGGAGCGCGAGGACACCCGGCGCAACCTGGACTACCCGGACCGCGAGGCCGAGCAGGAGCTCAGCCCCACGTACCTGGGCCAGGTCGAGGACGTCAACAACGACGTGCGCCTGTTCAACAGCGTCCTGGTGGACGACGTCGACCCGTTCCGCCCGGCCCTGCTGCGCCTGCAGTCCGTGTACTGGCGGGAGGAGGAGGCCCTCGCGGGTGCGACCCGGTCCCTCGTCCTGGACGCGGTACAGGGCCGTACGGGCGACGTGCGGGTCATCCCCGGCGAGCCGGTCACCCTTGCCAGCCAGACCGGCACCACCGGTGTCCTGGTGGCCAACGACCTGGAGGACCAGGCCGTCATCGTGCGCCTGTCGGTGTTCTCCGAGAACTCCGAGCGGTTGAGCATCGGCTCGTACACGGACTACTTCGAGATCGACCCCGGTGCGAAGACCACGGTGTACGTTCCGCTGTCGGCACGGGTCAACGGCCGCACCGAACTGACCGTGAGCCTGCACAACTCCGCGGGCGAGCCGATCAGCACGCAGGACACCGTGATCCCGGTGAACGCCACCGGTCTGGGCACCCAGGCGCTGCTCATCAGCGGTATCGGCCTGCTGATCCTGGTCGCCGCGCTGGCCCCCCGCGCGCTGCGCAAGTGGGCCCGCAAGCAGGCAGCCCGCTCGAACGCCGCGGAGGCCGCGGAGGTCAAGGACGGCGACGGCGACGGCGACGGCGACGGCGACGGCGAGCCGGACGGTACCGGCGGCACGCCCGTGGAACCAGCGCACCCCGGGGGCTCACCCCGGGAGTCCGCTCCCCGCGAAGACGCCGGGGACGAGGACTCCGAGGAGTCCGACGGCCCCGACGGCTCCTCGTCCCCGCCGAACGCCGGGGCCCCCGAGGATCCCCCGGCCGCGAGTCCCGAGGGGGACGACGCGAAACGTCGCGGAACGGGGCCCGGACGGCTCCGGGAAGTGCCCCCGGAGCCCCGACGAACCGATGGGTGACACGACTCCTTACCGACAGGACGTCATGTCGACACACCCGCACGTCTCCATGTCGGCACACGCGGCGGCGAGCCGCGTGTGCCGGCCCGACCGGACAGGCGCCGGACCACGGCGCCGCGGCCGGACCCTCCCAGTCGGACGAAAGGAACCCTGATCCACGGTGGTCACCGACTCTCCGAACGGCAGCGGGAAACACCGCCGTTCCCCCCAGCCCGAAGGCTCCCTCCCGGGTGAGAGCACGATCCGTCCCAGCGGCGGACCCACGCCCTCCTTCGAGGAGGGCGAACTGCCCGAGCCCGGCGTCGTCCCCGCACCGGAGGCCGGGACGGGCCCCGGCCCGGACACGGCGGGCGCCGACACGGGCGCGGGCTCCGGGTCGGACTCCGGCGGGATGATGCGCTCCAGCATGATCATGGCCGTGGGCACCATGGCCTCCCGGCTCACCGGGTTCGCCCGCACCATCGTGCTCGGCGCCGCCATCGGCACCCACCTCCTCGGTGACGCCTACCACACGGCCCACACGATCCCCTTCATCCTCAACGACCTGCTCATCGGCGGGCTGATGGCCAGCGTCATCATCCCGTTCCTGGTCAAGCGGCGTAAGAACGACGCGGACGGGGGCAAGGCCACCGAGGACCGCCTGTTCACCACCACGGTCCTGGCGCTGTTCCTCCTGACCGCCGCGGCGATCCTGGCGGCCGAATTCCTCATCTGGATGTACGGGTCCCGGTTCACGCCGGCCCAGTTCGAGGCGTCCGTCTACCTGGCGAGGTTCCTGCTCGCGCAGATCTTCTTCGTGGGTCTGAGCGGGCTGCTGAGCGCCATGCTCAACACGCGGGGCAAGTTCGGTGCCGCCGTGTGGGCGCCGGTCCTCAACAACATCGTCATCATGTCCGTGGCGGCCGTGTTCCTGTGGGTCGCGGGCCCCGGGCGCACCCCCGAGACCATCACCGACGGCCAGCTCACCCTGCTCGGCGCGGGCACCGCGGGCGGCATGCTGCTCCAGGCGGTCGTGCTGTTCGTCGCCCTCTCCCGGACCGGCTACCGCTGGCGCCCCCGCCTGGACCTGCGCGGCTCCGGGCTGGGCGACGCGGTGCGCACCGCCGGGTGGATGATGCTCTACACCCTGCTCACACAGGCCGGCCTGTGGATCACCACCAACATCGCCAACGCCGCGAACGTGGCGAGCATCGAGGAGGGCCTCGACGTCGGCGCGGGCATCAGCGCGTACAACCTGGCGTACCAGCTCTTCCAGCTGCCGTACGCGATCATCGCCGTCTCGCTCATCACCGTGCTGCTGCCCCGGATGAGCGCCCACGCCGACGACCGGAACTGGGACGCGGTCCGCTGGGACTTCTCCCGGACGCTGCGCGTCTCCGCGTTCGTACTGGTGCCGACCGCGTTCGCGGTGGCGATGTTCGCGGAGCCGCTGTCCGTCCTGGCCTTCGCGCGCGGGTCCATCTCGGTCGGTGACGCGTCCAGCATCGGCCAGATCCTCGCCGTCATGTCGCTGGGCCTGGTGCCGTTCACGGTCTTCCAGCTCATGCTGCGCGTGTTCTTCGCCATGGGCGACACCCGCACGCCCGCCATGATCGGCGCCGCCAACCTGGCCGTGCACAGCGGGCTGGCCCTGGTCTCCTACCTGGTGCTTCCGCCGAACCTGGTGGTCGTGGGCGTTGCCTCGGGCTTCATGGTCTCGTTCCTGTCCGGCCTGACCATCGCCGGACTGGTCCTGAGCCGGCGTATCGGGGGACTTGACGGAAAGCACATCATTGGCACAATGTTGCGCCTGCACCTGGCCGTCGTCCCGAGCATCGCGGCCGGCCTCGGTGTGCTCTGGTTCTTCGACACCTACGTCGGCCCCGGCCTCGCCACCTACATCGGGGCCCCGGTCACCGGGTGCGTCCTCGGCGCGCTGCTCTTCCTCGGGTGCGCGCGACTGCTGCGCGTGCCGGAACTGAGCGCGGCGATGGAACTCATCCGCGGGCGCCTGCGTCGTTGATGCCGTAGCGCCACGGCTCTGATCCCGCCGCAGGTCCCCCGCCCAGACCGAGAGAAGGACGTCCCGACGGTGCCCAGCGACCACGCCAGAGAGCAGGACCCCGCACCGAGCGGGGTACCCGCGGAACCGGCCACGCGCCGGCGGCGCCACATGGTGATGCCGGAGGACGTGCTCGACACGTACGAGCGCGACGAGCCGGACGGTGCGCCCGAGACCGGGCTCCGCACCGTCCGCGATCCGAGCGACATCGGTGACGTGGGCACCGCCGACCGCATGGAGGACGGCGACGAGATCGGTGGCAGCTCCCACACCGCCCCCGGCAACATCGCCAGGTCCAGCGCGATCATGGCGCTGGGCACCATCGTCTCCCGGGTCACGGGGTTCGTCCGGACCATCCTCCTGGCTGCGGCGATCGGTACCCAGCTGCTGGGCGACGCCTACCAGACCGCGGGCATGGTCCCGTACATGATCTACGACCTGCTCATCGGCGGGTTGCTGGCCAGTGTGTTCGTGCCCTTCCTGGTCAAGCGGCGCAAGCTGGACCCGGACGGCGGGGACAGGACCGAGCAGCGCCTGGTCACCCTGATGCTGCTGGCGCTGTTCGTGATCACGCTCCTGTCGGTCCTGGTCGCGGAGTGGTTCATCCGGATCTACGCGGGCGAGTTCACGGGCGCGCAGTACGAGGTGTCGGTCGTCATGGCCCGGTACCTGGTGACGCAGATCTTCTTCATCGGGGCGAGCGGCCTGGCCAGCGCGATGCTCAACGCGCGCAACAGGTTCGGAGCCCCGATGTGGGCGCCGGTGCTCAACAACGTCGTCATCATCGGCATCCTCCTGTGGTTCATGTCCATCGCGGGTCCGGGCCGCACCCCGGAGACGGTCACCTCCGGTGAACTGATGCTGCTGGGCCTGGGCACCGCCCTCGGCCAGGTGCTCCAGGCCTCGGTCCTGGTGTGGGCGCTGGCCGCGGCCGGCTTCCGCTGGCGGCCGCGTCTGGACCTGCGCGGCTCGGGTCTGGGAGAGGCGGCCGGCGCCGCCTCGTGGATGATGCTCTACATCGTGGTCGCGCAGTTCGGCGCGCTCGTCTCCACCAACGTGGCGACGCGTGCGGGAACCCGGGCGGCGGAGCTGGGCTTCGACTCCGGGGCGGGCATCACCGCGTACAAGTTCGCGTCGATGCTGTTCCAGCTGCCGTACGCGATCATCGCGGTGTCGGTGATCACCGCGCTGCTGCCGCGGATGAGCGAGCACGTGGCGGCGGGGCGCAAGGACCAGGTGCGCAACGACTTCTCCCGCGGGTTCCGGCTCTCGTCGGTGCTGATCGTGCCGATCTCGGTCGCGATGATCGTCTTCGCCATCCCGTTCTGCGTGATGATCTACGCGCAGGGCAGCACGACGGCGTCCGACGCGGCGGCGATCGGCCGCATCCTGATGGTCTTCTGCGTGATGTTGATCCCGTTCACGCTGTTCCAGCTCCAGATGCGCGTGTTCTACGCGCTGGGGGACACCCGGACCCCGGCCCTGGTGTCGATCCCCTCGGAGGCCGCCCACGCCGTGACGGCGATCGCGCTGCTGTTCGTCGTCGAACCGCAACACGTCGTGGTGTGGCTGCCCGTGCCGTACGGTCTCTACTACATCGTCGGTTCGGTCATCATGTGGTATCTGCTCCACCGCAAGCTCAACGGCATGGACGGCCGCCACGCCGCGTCGACACTGTTCAAGCTGCACGTGGCCACCGTGCCCGCCGCGGCCTTCGGACTGGCGATGATCTACGCCTTCCGGGGACTGCCGGGTGATCTGTGGCCGGGTCTTGCCGCGATGCTGGCCGGGGGCGTCGTCGGTGCCGTACTGTTCGTTGTTGCCGCTAAGTTCCTGAATGTGACTGAAGTCACATCGTTCCTCGATTTGCTCAGAACACGGCTGCGACGCCGCTGATCACCAGGAATGGATGACGTTGGGTAGCCGAGCACCGATACGCCCCGGAAGGTGGATGAGCATCCCATGTCCTCCGAAGATGCTGTTCAGGCGTCCTAGCATGGACACGCATCGCTTTACCGCTACAGCAATGTTCATCCGAGCTGCCCGAAGGGAGGCTGGGGACAGCAGGCAGGGCCGATAACCCCCTCGCGCACACCCCGCACCGCTCCGGTCCCCAGGGACCCGTGTGCGGGAGGAGCGCGCGGAGCTCACGGCACTGGCGTCCGTCACTCCCAACATGAGCACCTTCCTGATCGAACCCGGGGCGAAGCTGGCCAACCGGTACCGCCTCGACCAAGTGGTGAGTGAGACCGGTGGGGCCACCCGCTGGAAGGCCACAGACGAGACCCTCGCACGGCCCGTCGCGGTGTGGACCTTCACCGAGGGCTTCCCGCGCACGTCCGAGGTCGTACGCGCCGCCAGGGCCACGAGCCGTATCCCCGACGCCCGCGTCACCCAGGTCTTCGACGCCGACGACACCACCCCCGTCCCCTACGTCGTCGAGGAATGGGTCATCGGATCCTCCCTCTCCGACCTCCTCTCCCAGGGCCCCATGGAGCCCGAGCGCGCCGCGGGCCTGGTCGCCGAGGCCGCCGAGGCCATCGCCGCCGCGCACGCAGGCGGCCTCTACCACCTGTGCCTGACCCCGAGCAAGCTCATGTGGAGCAGCGGCGGAGCCGTCAAGGTCACCGGCATCGGCGTCGACGCGGCCCTGCTCGGCGCCACCGTGGCCGACCCCGGTGCGGTCGACGCCCAGGGGCTGGGCAACCTGCTGTACGCGGCGCTCACCGGGCACTGGCCCGGTGGTCCGCAGAGCGGTCTCCCCGCTGCCCCCCAGGGGTCGGCGGGCCCCTACCCGCCCGGACAGATCAGACAGGGCGTCACCGAGCCCCTCAACACCATCACCACGCGCGCGGCCCTGCCCCAGCTCGCGGGCCAGATGGTGCCCGGACCGCCGATCACCACCCCGGCGGACTTCTGCGCCGCCATGGCCGAGGTCCCCCGGCTCATCCCGCTCCCCGTCTCCCCCGCGGAGTCCTCGCCACCCCCCGAACCCGGTACCTCGCGGCGCACCGGCGAGCTCGACACCACCGGTTCCGGTCCCCGCCGCAGCGCACGCAGCAACGGCACACGCGGCACCGCCGTGTCCCACAGCGCCTCCGCCCCCCGGGCGGAGCGCCCCGCACCCTCGCGCATGGACCAGAGGGCGGCCCGTGACCAGGCCTCGCCCAGGAAGGTCGTCGTCGGCGTCGTCGCGGTCGTGCTGTTCGCCGCCGTGGTCGTGGGCGCCTGGACGCTGGGTTCGATGATGCAGTCCGACGACGACCCCGCGACCCCCAGTGCGGACTCCGCCGACGACTCGGCGAACGACGCCGCGGAGGCGACCGCGCTGGAGATCACGGATTCGCGCGGCCTCAACCCGCACGGAAACACCGACGAGCACAGCGAGAACGCCCCGCTGGCCTGGGACGGCGCGGCCGACACCGCCTGGAACACCCAGGGCTACAGGGACCCGCTGGACATGATCAAGCCCGGCGTCGGCCTCCAGCTCGACCTCGGCGAGAGCCGCGAGATCCACGTGGTCGACCTCGACCTCGGCGGTGAGGGGTACGAGTTCGAGATCCGGGTCGGCGACGCCGACGGGAACTCGGAGGACGACTACGAGGTGGTCGGCAGTGGCAGCGGCAGCTCCCAGGAGGTCGTCCTCGACGAGCCCGCCGACGGTCAGTACGTCCTGGTCTGGTTCACGTCCCTGCCCCAGAACGGGGGGGACTACCGTGGGAGCGTCAACGAGGTCGAGGTACGCGGCATCGAGTAGTGGGGTATGTGATCAGCGCTGATGGACGCGGTCCAGGAGCTTCCTGACCGGGAGCTGTTGACGAGGCACACTCAGGGTGACGAACAGGCGTTCGGGGTACTGGTTCGCCGCCACCGTGAGCGCCTCTGGGCTGTCGCCGTGCGGATGATGGGCGACCCCGAGGAGGCCTCGGACGCCCTCCAGGACGCGTTCCTGTCCGCGTTCCGCGCCGCGGACCGGTTCCGCGGGGAGTCCCAGGTGACCACCTGGCTGCACCGGATCGTGGTGAACGCGTGCCACGACCGGCTGCGCCGGCGCAAGGTGCGACCCGCCACCCCCACCGAGGACACCACGCTGGACGTGGTCGCCAACGAGCGGCTGGGCCGGACCGGCGGCGCGCCGGACCACGCGTCGCAGACCGAGGCACGGCTCGACGTGCACGCCGCCCTGGAGCTGCTCCCGCTGGACCAGCGGATGGCCCTCACCCTCGTGGACATGCTGGGCTACCGCGTGGAGGAGGCGGCGGAGATCCTCGACGTGGCCTCCGGCACGGTCAAGAGCCGGTGTGCCAGGGGTCGCGCCAAACTTCTTCCGTCACTGGCCCATCTGAGGAACCCCCGGCACCCCCGGGACGTCACATCTGGGAGAGGAGGTGCCAACCCATCGTGACGTCCCATCCAGACGTGGAGGCACTCGCCTTCTTCGCCGAGGAGCTCCTGGAGCCCGGCGAGGAACGTACCGTCGCATCCCACATCGAGACCTGCGCGACCTGCGCGACGACCCTGGAAGAGCTCACGGGGGTCACGGAGGCGCTGGCCGCCGCACCTGTCCCCGCGATGCCCCGGGACCTGGCCGACCTCCTCGACCGGCGGGTCGCCGAAGCGGCGCGCGAGCGGGCCGAGGGCGGCGGAGGGTCGGACTCAGCTCCCGTGCCCGCCGCCACTCACGCCACGGTCACACCGCTCCCCCGCCGACGGCGGGGCTTCGGCGGTGTCAACCTGCCCCGGCTGATGATGGTGGCCGCCGCGGCGGCGGTCGTCGCCGGCGGTGGCGCGGCCCTGTTCAACGGACCGGCCGTACAGGAGAGCGCCGAACCTGGCGGCGTCGCTGCACCCCTCCAGCAGGACGAGGAAGAGGCCGCACCCGACACCGCCCAGGCCTACACGCCCCAGGTGGTGCGGAGCGGCACCGTCTACACCGGCACGGACCTCGCGGAGCAGGCGTCCCGGACCCTCGGCCTCTCCCCCGTGGGGAACACCCCGGAGGACGGCGGTACCGAACCCCTGGCGGTGGAGGAGACCTCACCGCCCGGCGTGGACGAGTGCGCGGCCCTCCTCGGTGAGGAACTCGGCACCCGGTTCACCCTGGTCGACGAGGCGCACTACGGCGACGGGACGACCCGGGCGTGGGCCATGTTCGCCCTCGACGGCGACGAGTACGACGTGTACGTGGTCGACCCGCTCTGCGCGCAGGGCGGTGACGCCTCCGAGGGCGTGCTCGCCCAGGAGAGCGTGCCCAAGCCCTGAGTTCCCGCGTGTCGGGTGTGCTCCGCAGAAGGGCCCCGCGCGACGTCTTCCGCGGAGCACGGTGGCAACGCCGCGTTCGCGGCCGGTTCCCTGGCCGCGAACGCCCTGTGGGGGCTTCTGGCGGGCACGTTCGCCCTGGTTGTTCGGGCGGCGCCGGAAGGCCGCCAGGAGGGCCCCTGAGGGGCGCACACGGGGGTCTGGCACGGCCGCGACGCATACCCCGCCCCCGTAAGCTGGGCGGATGGCCGGAGGGGAATGCCGTGCGCCTACCATCGGTTGTGCTAACCATCTTCCCCTGACGTCACGACGCGTGGCCAGGGCAGCAACTGTGTGAAGGGCCTACGAGCGTGAGTGACGTCCGCAATGTCATCATCATCGGTTCCGGACCGGCGGGGTACACCGCTGCTGTGTACGCCGCCCGAGCCGAGCTGCGCCCGCTGGTGTTCGAGGGTTCGATCACCGCCGGCGGCGCCCTCATGAACACGACCGAGGTCGAGAACTTCCCCGGCTTCCCCGACGGCATCATGGGGCCGGACCTCATGGACAACCTGCGCAAGCAGGCCGAGCGCTTCGGAGCCGAGCTGGTCCCGGAGGACGTTACCTCCGTGAACCTGAACAAGCCGGTCAAGGAGGTCGTCGCAGGCGGTGAGACCTTCCTCGCGCACACGGTCATCCTCGCCACCGGGTCCGGGTACCGCGAGCTGGGCGTGCCCGGCGAGAAGGAGCTCTCCGGGCGGGGCACGTCCTGGTGCGCCACCTGCGACGGCTTCTTCTTCCGCGAGCAGGACATCGCGGTGGTCGGCGGCGGCGACACCGCCATGGAGGAGGCCCTCTTCCTCACCCGCTTCGCCTCGTCGGTGACCGTGATCCACCGCCGCGAGGAGCTGCGCGCGAGCCGCATCATGGTCGAGCGCGCCGAGGCCAACGAGAAGATCCGCTTCCTGTGGAACTCGGAGGTCACCGAGGTACTCGGTACCGAGCGCGTCACCGGTCTGCGCGTCCTCAACAACAAGTCCGGCGAGACGAGCACCCTCGACGTGACCGGCCTGTTCGTCGCCATCGGCCACGACCCGCGCGTCGAGCTCTTCGACAAGCAGATCGAGCTGGACGAGGAGGGCTACGTCAAGGTGGAGTTCCCGTCCACCCGGACCACCCTGGAGGGCGTCTTCGCCTGCGGTGACGTCGTCGACCACCAGTACCGCCAGGCGATCACGGCCGCCGGCACGGGCTGCTCCGCCGCTCTGGACGCCGAGCGCTTCCTCGCGGCGCAGGGCAACTGACGCACCCACCCTCCCCCGGGCCCGCCGAGAGAGTCGGCTCCCGCCCCCCGCCATCCGCCACCAGGTGAACCAAGGAGAAGCATGTCCACTGTCAAGCACGTCACGGACGCCACCTTCAAGGAGGAGGTCCTCGCCAGCGACAAGCCCGTCCTGGTCGACTTCTGGGCCGACTGGTGCGGTCCGTGCAAGCAGATGGCCCCGGTTCTGGACAAGCTGGCGGAGGAGTACGGCGACAAGATCGAGGTCGTCAAGCTCAACACCGACCAGAACCCCGAGACGCCGCGCGCGTACAACGTCATGTCGCTGCCGACGATGAACCTCTACAAGGACGGCGAGGTCGTCAAGCAGCTCATCGGCGCCAAGCCGAAGCGCGTCCTGGAGAAGGAACTCTCCGACTTCCTGTAACCGGACGAGCGGCACCACGGCCGACGAGAGGCCCCCAGGTCCACCCTGGGGGCCTCTCCTTGTCCTGGTGTCCGACCCAGCGGGGTGCCCCCTCCGGGCGTCGCACGGGGGTTCCGGGAGCCCCGGGGGCTCCACCCTCCGCGGGTCCGTGTTTCACGTGAAACACGGACCGCCCGCGGTGAGGGCGGAACGGGCCGGGGGGGGGGGTTTTAGGGTTACAACCCCCCCCGGGAC